>DASPZC010000230.1:0-4574 GCA_035636455.1 Xanthobacteraceae bacterium | reverse complement strand
CAGACCCACCACCTCGGTGACGTGGGTGATGCGGCGCGAGCCGTCGCGCAGGCGGGCGGCCTGGATGATCACGTCGATGGAGCCCACCACCATCTCGCGGATGGTCTTCGACGGCAGGCCGTAGCCGCCCATGGTGATCATCGATTCGAGACGCGACAGCGCCTCGCGCGGGTTGTTGGCGTGCAGCGTTCCCATCGAGCCGTCATGGCCAGTGTTCATCGCCTGCAGCAGGTCGAACGCTTCCGGGCCGCGCACCTCGCCGACGATGATGCGCTCGGGCCGCATGCGCAGGCAGTTGCGGACCAGGTCGCGCATGCTCACCTGGCCCTCGCCCTCCAGGTTCGGCGGCCGCGTCTCCAGGCGCACCACGTGCGGCTGCTGCAGTTGCAGCTCCGCCGCGTCCTCGCAGGTGATGACGCGCTCGTCGTGGTCGATGAACCGCGTCAGCGTGTTGAGCAGGGTGGTCTTGCCCGAGCCGGTGCCGCCGGAAATGAGCGTGTTCACCCGGCAGCGGCCGATCACCTTGAGGATTTCGGCGCCCTCCGGCGTAACGGTGCCGAACCTGACCAGCTGGTCGAGGGTCAGCTTGTCCTTCTTGAACTTGCGGATGGTCAGCGAGGGCCCGTCGAGCGCGAGCGGCGGGACGATGACGTTGACGCGCGAGCCGTCCGGCAGGCGCGCGTCGCAGATCGGCGAGGCCTCGTCGACGCGCCGCCCGATCTGGTTGACGATGCGCTGGCAGATATTGAGCACCTGCTGATTGTCGCGGAACCGGATGCCGGTCCGCTGGATCTTGCCGGCGACCTCGATGTAGACGGTATCGGAGCCGTTGACCATGATGTCGGCGATGTCGTCGCGCGCCAGCAGCGGCTCGAGCGGACCGTAGCCGAGCACGTCGTTGCAGATGTCGTCGAGCAGCTCCTCCTGCTCGGAGATCGACATCACGATGCTCTTGATCGCGATGATCTCGTTGACGATATCGCGTATTTCCTCGCGCGCGGCCTCGGTGTCGAGCCGGGCGAGCTGCGCCAGATCGATCGCCTCGATCAGGGCGCCGAAGATCGCGCCCTTGACCTCGTAATAGCTTTCCGACCGCCGGGAATCGGTTGCCGTCGGCACCATCGGCGGAGCCGCCTGGCCGGCCCGTCCGGCCCGCGCGATCGGCGGCGAGACGATCGGGGCGCCGAGCCCGGCGGAGGGCAGCGGCGCGCGGCCGACGTCGGCGACGATGCCGGCCGGAGCCTGCTCCGCCTCGGCCGGGGCGGGCGCGGGCGCCCGCGCCTCGACCGGGCCGCGCTGATCCGAACCGCTGATGCTGCGCTTGCCGAACACGCCAAGGCCTCCGGGCGTCGTCACGCCTGACGGCGCTTGAGTTTCTCGAGGAACGGCGCCAGCAGATTGCCGCGCGAGCGCTTCACCTCGCCGCGGCCGGTGAGGACCTGGGCGAGCTGCCGGAACGTTTCGGCGGTGCGGTGGCCAGAGGAGATCTCGGCGATCATCTGGCCGTTATTGGCCGCGGTGCCGAACATCTGCGGCTCGAAAGCGATGACCGCGGCCGGTTCGGCCTCGAGCGCCTTGGCGAATTCCGCCGGCTTGATCTCCGGCCGCTTGGGCACGCCGATCTGGTTGATGCAATAGTGCGGGCGATGGTCGTTCGGCCGCGCGCCCTTGAGCAGATCGATCATATTCTTGGCGTTGCGCAGGTTGGCGAGATCGGGGGCGGCGACGATCAGGATGTCGTCGGCGCCGATCAGCGTGCGCTTCGCCCATCCGGTCCACAGGTGCGGCACGTCGAGCACGATGCAGGGCACCGAGGCGCGCAGGACGTCGACGATCGAATCGAACGCGTCGGTGCCGAAATCGTAGACCCGTTCGAGCGTCGCCGGGGCCGCCAGCAGGCTCAGATGGTCGGTGCACTTCGACAGGAGCCGGTCGACGAAGGCGGAGTCGATGCGCTCCGGCGACAGCACGGCGTCGGCGATGCCCTGCGGCGGATCCTGATTGTAATCGAGGCCGGCGGTCCCGAACGGGAGGTCGAGATCGGCGACGACCGCGTCGAGCCAGAGGTCGCGCGCGATCGACCAGGCGATATTGTGCGCGACCGTCGAGGCGCCGACGCCGCCCTTGGCGCCGACCACCGCGATCGTGCGCCCGACCGGCTTGGCGTCCGGCGCGCAGAACAGTCCCGACAGCGCGCGCACCACGTCGATGATGCCGATCGGCGCGATCAGGTAATCGCTGATTCCGCGCCGTACCAGCTCGCGATAGAGCAGAATGTCGTTCGCGCGCCCGACCACGATCACGCGCGTGCCGGCGTCGCACACCTGGGCCAGCTCGTCGAGCCCGCCAAGCAGGTCGTCGCCGCGGCTCTCCGATTCGATGACCACGACATTGGGCGTCGGCGCGTTGCGATAGGCTTCCACCGCCGCCGCTATGCCGCCCATCTGAGCCTTCAGATGGGCTTTGATCATGCGGCGATCCTCGGCGGCAGCCTGCATCATGGCCGCGGTTTCCGCGGTCTCGCAGAAAGCCTGGACGGAGATGCGCGGAACCGGCGCGATGTGCGCCTCGGCGGCGGTTTCGAGCGCGGCAGCGCCGGGCTCGCCGCCTTTGAGAGCGAAGCTGATCATTGGCCTACTTCACTGATCTTGCCTTTGTTGGCGTCCGGGTAGACGGTCGCGGTCGCCTCGCCCTTGCGGTACTTGTCGAGCACGGTGGAGCGGCGGGCCGGGTCGATTGCGCCTTCCGGCCGCGGCTGAACCAGATCGGACGGGTCCTCGACCATGGCGGCGAGGTTGCGCTGGTTGGCGCAGCCGAGGTTCCAGTGCTGCAAGTTCTCGGTGTCGCGGCTGTCCCACGACGGTCCGAGGTCGCGCGGCCACAGCCCGCACGGGCCGGCCTGGGCGACGATCTTGGGATATTTCAGCCGGACGGTCGCGAACTTGATCGGATCGACCGGCCGGTACGGCCGCGTCGCGATCACGTGCGGCGGAACCCCGCTCGCGGTCAGGATGGAGCGGATTTCCTCGAGCGCATCGGCCGCCGCGTGCGCGTTGGCGGTCCTCGACGGGACGTCGATCAGGATGCCGCCGGTCGCCTCGTGCGCCCAGGCATGGGCGAAGGCGCCGACGTCGGCGCGCTGCTTCGGCGTCAGCGAGCCGCGATGGGAGCCGATGAACAGCTCGACGGTGCGTACGCCCTCGCTGATCGTGATCGGGTGACGGTGGCGGACATCCCTCGGATAGTCGGCCACGACCGCGCGATCGGTGTTGCAGCCCGCGAGCGCGGCGGCGATGCCGAGAAGGGCCAGCGCGCGCACTGCGCCCGTGCGGCGGCCCTGACCGGCGGTCGGAACTCTGCTCATGCCTTTACTCCTTGCTCCCGCCGATCAGTCGAGGATGAACCCGTACTTGCCGCGATAGGCCATGCCCGGCTCGACCGGCCGCGCCGGACCGTAAATCCTGGTGAGCCGGCCGAGCAGCACGGTCGCCGGATCGGACGCATCGGCATAGCCGTCGTCGGACAGCGACAGGGCCTTCTGCGCCACCGCGCGCACGACGTAGGGCGTCACGATCACCATCAGTTCGGTCTGGCGATTGATGTAGTCGCGGCTGCGGAACAGCGAGCCGAGAATCGGCAGCTGCATCAGGCCGGGAATGCCGTTGATCGACTGCTTGGTCTGCTCCTGGATCATGCCGGCCAAGGCAAGCGAGCCGCCGGACGGAACCTCGATCGTCGTCTCGGCGCGCCGCGTCTTGACCGAGGGAATCGTCAGGGCGGTGGACCCCTGCTGCAAGGTCAGCGAGTTCTCATTGGACAGTTCCGAGACCTCGCTCATGACCTTGAGGCTGATGCGCCCCTCGGATAGCACGACCGGCGTGAAGTTGAGGCCGACGCCGAATTTCTTGAACTGCACGGCGACCTGGCAGATATGCGTGGTCGGATCGCAGGTGAAGCCGCCGGGCACTGGGAACTCGCCGCCGGCGAGGAAATTCGCGCTCTCGCCGGAGACCGCGGTCAGATTGGGTTCGGCGAGCGTACGGATCACGCCGGCGCGCTCCATGGCCTGCAGCGTCGCGTTCACGGTGGGCGAGCCCGCCGCGAGAAAAGAGCCGCTCAGCGCCTGTCCGGTGGCGCTGAACGGGTTGTCGGTGGCGAAATTCACGACCGCCGTGCCGATGCCGACGCTGCCGTTGAGGTTGATGCCGAGCTGCTTGATGAGATCGCGCTGCACTTCGGCGACCGTCACCTTGAGCATCACCTGATCGCGGTTGTGGATGGTCAAGCTGTTGACCACCTTGGAATTTTCGCCGACCAGCCGCCCCGCCAGGGCAAACGCCCGCTGCGCCTCTTCGGCATTCGCCACGGTGCCGGTCAGCACCACGCCGTCGCCGACGCCCTCGATGCGCACGTCGGAGCGGGGGAACATCTGCTTGAACGCCGCGCGCACGCCGTTGAGGTCGCGGGTCACCGCGATGTCGAACCCGGCGATCTGCCGGCCGTCGCCGTCGAAGAAATAGACGTTGGCCTGGCCGATTTCGCCCCCGATCACGTAGGCGCGCCGCGACGAATGG
>DASPZC010000229.1:0-7601 GCA_035636455.1 Xanthobacteraceae bacterium | reverse complement strand
AGATTGATGCTGTGGCTCATGGCGACGACGCCGTGCTTCGAGGCCATGTAGGCGGGACCCGACACCGGCCCAATGAAGCGGCCGGCCCATGAAGCGGTGTGGATCATCAGCCCGCCGCCCTTCGCGCGCATGATCGGCAGCACCGCCTCGACCACGTAGAACGCGCTCGCGAGGTTGCCGCGGATCACCGTGTCGATGCCGTCGGGCTTGAGCCTGCCCCAGGTGCGGTCCGGGATGTTGATGCCCGCGTTGTTGACGAGCACGTCGAGCCGGCCGAAGCCGGCGCGGATTTTGTCGGCGACCCTGCGCACGTCCGCGACACGCGTCACGTCGGCCGCTTGCGCCACCGCCTTGCCGCCGTCCGCCGCGATGCGCGCCGCGACCTGGTCGAGCGGCTCCTGGCGCCGCCCGGTGAGCACCACGGTCATGCCCTCGCGCGCCAGCGCCAGCGCGCCGGCCTCGCCGATGCCGGTGCCCGCGCCCGTCACCCAGGCGATCTGTCCGTCGAGATTGGTCACGTGCTGCTCCGCTGTGGTTCGTAGGGTGGGTTAGCGGGCGTAGCCCGCGTAACCCACCGACCCTATCAAAAAATCAAAATGGCGGGTTACGCGGCCCGCGCTTCGCGCGGCCCGCTAACCCACCCTACTCACTGAAGTTCAAAATGCCGACGCGAGGCTGCCGAGCCCGAGCGAGCGGGCGAAGCGCAGCGCGCTCTTCTTCTGCTGCTCGTCGAGGACCGCGATCAGCGGCAGCGCCGCGGCGGCCGCCCGCTGGAGCTTGTCGCCGTCGAGGCCGGCCCGGGCCGGCGCCGGCGCGGTGCTCGCCAGCGCGAAACCTGGGTTGCGGCTCGCTTGCGCGCGCTGCTTATGGACGAGGTTGCGTAACGCCGCCTCGACCGGTGGCCACAGCCTTTCCTGGTCAGGCGTCAGCTTGAGCACCGCCTTGAGGCGAGCGACATGGCCCTCGGTGACGACGCCCGCGTGCGCGGCGGGGCGAAACGTATTTCTGGCCTCGGCCTCCGGCGCCAACGCCAACGATGGAATGATGATCGCGAGCGCGATGCCCGCGAGGCCGGCCTTGTACATGTGGGTCCCCGGATTCAGCGTGAAATCTCGGCGGCAACGCGCTGAAGCCGCAATGGTTCCGGGGCGCCGGCAATCTTTGGCGGGCCGGGAATATGATGGTCACCAACGCCGGCGTGCAGCACCGGCTTGACGATTTCTTATGTCTGACATATCATCAGAGAGTGTCCGACATTCGGGAGGAGCACTGATGTCGTCCAGAAGCCGCCCGCGACCAACCTCCGACCGACGCAGGGCGAGGCGAGGTGCGCCGAAACGAGCGGTCGATCCGATGGTATCGGCCAAATTGGAATTCGCATGGAACGCACTGGCGGCGGGCGGGACGCTCGCCGGCGCCCGGACCAAGCGCCTGAGCGCGCGCGTCGATCCCGGGTTGATCGAGGCGGCGCGGCGCAAGACCGGCATCGGCAACGATTCCGACCTCATCAACGCGGCACTCGCGGTGATCGCCGCACCCGACGATTTCGGCCCATGGTTCGCCGCCCAGGCCGGACGACTGCCCAGGGACTTCGAGCTTGAACTCTGACGTCGCCGCGATCATCGCGCGACACGATCCCGGCCGGTGGACGCGCACGCTGCGCTATCGCGCCCGCACCGAACTGCCGTACGAGGTGTCGGCAATTCCGGCGGACGCGCCCCTTCTGCTCGACACTACGGTCTACGTCGATCACCTCAAGGGCCAGCTGCCCACCGACCTCGTCGTCCTGATCGCGTCGCGCCAGATCCTGCATGGTGCACCCGCCGTGGCAGAGCTTGCCGTCACAGTCGGCGCCCTCGATCCGTCCGATCCCCGCACCAGGGCCACGCTCGCGCCTATCCTGGACACGCTCGCGCACATTCCGCGGCAACGGATCGTGGCGCCGCGCGAAGACATCTGGCTGGAGGGCGCGTTGATGGCCGGCATCCTCGCACGTATCCAGGGCATTCCGAGGAAAGATCGTCGGAAATTCCTCAACGACACAGTCATGTTCCTCATGGCGGCCGACGTCGGTGCGGTCCTCGTCAGCCGCAACGCCCGCGATTTCGACCTTCTGCTGCAAATGAAGCCAGGCGGCGCGGTGCTGCTTTACGAGCGGCCGTGATACCGTCGCCCCATGCGCCCGCTCAAAGTCCTCGCCTTCGCCGCACTGCTGCTCGCCGTCACCTGTGCGGCGGCGCCGGCGCAGACCTACCCCAATCGCCTCGTGCGCATCGTCGTGCCGTTCGCGCCGGGCGGGCCGGCCGACACCTTGGCGCGGGTGCTGGCCGAGAAGCTCACGGGGTTCTGGGGGCAGTCGGTGGTGATCGAGAACCGCGGCGGCGCCGGCGGCAACATCGGCGCCGAGCTAGCCGCCAGGGCGGCGCCCGACGGCTACACGCTGCTGGTCAACCCGTCGAACCACGTGATCAACCCGAGCCTCTACGAGAAGATCAACTACGACCCGCTCGCCGATTTCACGCCGATCACCGAGCTGGCCTCCTACATGCTGGTGCTGGTGGTGCACCCGTCGGTGCCGGCACGCACGCTCAAGGAGTTCGTCGCCTACGCGCGGGGACAGCCGGACGGGCTTGCCATGGCGAACGCCTCGACCGGCACGCCCACCCATCTCACCGCCGCCCTGTTCGCCCAGGCGGCGGGTCTCAATTTCATCCACGTGCCCTACAAGGGCGCGGCGCCGGCCAACACCGACCTCATCGGCGGCCAGGTGCCGGCCATGTTCAACAACCCGATCAACGCGCTGCCGCAGATTCGCGCCGGCGCGCTGCGCCCGATCGCGGTGACCGGCGCGCAGCGCCTCGCCCTGCTGCCCGAGGTGCCGACCGTCGCCGCGGAGGATTTTCCCGGATTCGAGGCGCGCACCTGGTTCGGGCTGTTCGGCCCGGCCCGGCTGCCGCGCGAGATCGCGCAGAAGCTCAACGCCGACACGGTGCGCGCGTTGAACCTCCCGGACGTGCGGGAAAAGCTCGCGGGGCAGGGTTTCGACGTGATCGCCGGCACGCAGGACGCGTTCGCCGCGCTGCTCAAATCCGAGCTCGACAAATGGGCGGGCGTGGTCAAGCGCGCCGGATTGAAGGCGGAGTGAGAGGCACCTCGCGGCATCGTTCCCCGGATGCGGCGCAGCGTGCAGCGAAGCGGAACGGTGCGCCGCTGATCCGGGGTCCAGACGCCTTGTGGACCCCGGGTCTGCGGCGCACCACTTCGCTACGCTCCGTGCTGCGCAGCGCCCGGGGAACGGTGAAGAGGAAAACGCCATGGACCTGCTGATCCGGGGAAAGCGCGCGCTCGTCACCGGCGCCAGCCTCGGCATCGGCCGGGCGGTGGCGCAGGAGCTGGCGCGCGAGGGCTGCGATGTCGCGCTCATCGCGCGCGAGCCCGAGCGCCTCGACCGGGCGGCGCGGGAGATCGCCGCCGCCACCAACCGCAAGGTCGTGGCGCTGCCGGGCGACATCACGCAAGGCGCGCGCGTGCCGGCGCTGGTCGATAAGGCGCGCGACGCGCTCGGCGGCATCGACATCCTGGTCAACAACGCAGGCTCGACGCCGCAGGACGGCATCGAGGCGCTCGACTTCGACAAGTGGCGCGCCTCGGTTGATCTCAAGCTGTTCGGCTACGCGCGCCTCGCCCAATGCGTGCTGCCGGACATGCGTGCGCAAAAGTGGGGCCGCATCGTCAACGTGATCGGCCGCTCCGGCCACCAGCCGCGGCCGGTCTATCTCATGGGCGGCGCCATCAACGCCGGCCTGCTCAATCTCACCAAGGCGCTGGCGGAGGCCTGCGCGAAGGACAACGTGCTGGTGACCGGGGTCAATCCCGGCCCGATCGACACGCCGCGCTGGCGGGCGCTGCGGGAAAAATCCGGCCTCGCGCCCGCCGCGTTCGATCAGCGCGCCGTCGCCTCGGTGCCGCTCGGCCGGCTCGGCACGGCGCAGGAGGTCGCCGCGGTCGTCGCCTTCCTGTGCTCGGAGCGCGCGAGCTTCGTCACCGGCGAGATCGTCAATGTCGACGGCGGCGGAACCAGATGCATTTGAGGCCGTTGAGAGCGGTAACATGATAGGAGACGCCCATGCGCACAGCTCTGATCGCCGCAGTCGGTATCGCCAGCGTGATCGGCCTCACCCCTGCGGCTCCGGCCGGCGCCCGCGAGCTGTCGCCGTCGGTCGCGCCGGGGCACCCGTCGCTCGGCAGCGCGCGCGGCCGCTGGACCCTGTGCCGCATGCATCTCGAGCAGCAGGGCTATCCCTATTCCTATCTGCGCGTGCGCGGCAGCCGCGGCATCCTCAGCGCCTGCTCGCGCGAGCTGTGGGGCAAGCATCACCGGATTGTGTGAGGCCGTGCCCCGGGCGCAGTGCAGCGCGTAGCGGTGCACTGCAGACCCGGGGTCCAGATTGCGGTGTGAAAACGTGGACCCCGGATCAGCGGCGCACCGTTCCGCTTCGCTGCACGCTGCGCCGCATCCCGGGAACGGCGCGGATCACTTCCCCGGCGTCGCCACGGCCTTGGCGGTGGGGGCGAACGCGTCGACGTGGCTGCCGCGCAGGATTTCCAGCGCCACGGCGAGCGCCTTGTCGTCCTTGGGATCGGCCGGCACGTAGGACTGCGAGCCAGAGCGCTCCTCGCCGTCGGCCTTGAGGTGGCCGGGCAGCGAGGCCTCGCCGCGCATCTCGGCGGCGACGAGCATCGCCTTGGGCACGTCCTGCACCACCTCGATGTCCGGCTTGATGCCGAGCGCCTGGATCGAGCGGCCGGACGGCGTGTAGTAGCGCGCGGTGGTCAGCCGGATGGCGCCGTTGCCGGCGCCGAGCGGGATGATCGTCTGCACCGAGCCCTTGCCGTAGCTCGGCGTGCCCACCACGGTGGCGCGCTTGTGGTCCTGCAGCGCGCCGGCGACGATCTCGGCGGACGAGGCCGAGCCGCCGTTGATCAGCACCACCATCGGCTTGCCGCGGATCATGTCGCCCGAGCCGGAATTGGCGTCGAAGCTTTCGTCCTCGTTGCGGAAGCGGCCGCGCAGCGACACCACCTCGCCCTGGTCGAGGAAGTTGCGCGCCACCGCCACCGCCTGGTTGATCAGCCCGCCCGGATTGTTGCGCAGGTCGAGCACGTAGCCGGCGACCTTCTGCTTCGACAGCTCGCGGATCGCCGCCTTCACGGCCTCGTCCGACTGATAGTTGAAGTGCATCAGGCGAATGTAGCCGACGTCCGCCTGCTTGCGGAACTCGACCGGCCGCAGCTTGATCGCGGCGCGCGTGAGGGTGAGCTCCTGGTTCTCGCCCTTGCGCAGCACGGTGATGCGCACCTTGCTGTTGACCGGCCCGCGCATGCGGTCGACCACGTCGGCGAGGTTGATCCCGCGCAGCGCCTGGCCGTCGAGGTGGCTGACGACGTCGCCCGCCAGCACCCCGGCCTTGGCGGCCGGCGTGTCGTCGATCGCCGCCACCACCTTGATCAGCCCGTCCTCCATGGTGACGCGGATGCCGACCCCGCCGAACTCGCCGCGCGTCTCGGTCTGCAGGTCGCGGTATTTCTTGGCGTCGAGGTAATCGGAGTGCGGATCGAGCGAGGCGAGCATGCCGTTGATCGCCGCCTCGACCAGCTTGGCCTCGTCGGGCTTGTCGATGTACTCGGCGCGGATGCGCTCGATCACCGCCTTGAGCAGCTCGAGCGTCCGGGCGTCGCCGGCCGGCGCCTGGGTGGATTGCGCCGGCTTGGCGTATGCGTCGATCGGCGAGTGGTCGGGAAAGACCGCAAGGTAGCCCAGGCTGGCGATGGCGGCGGCGCCAGCCAGCAGCAGCAACGATCTGCGCATGGGTTCGTTAACCCCTGTCCCCTTTTGCACCGCAATAAGCGCCGCACCAGTGCCGGCATTTGCGCGATTTTTCAAGGGGCGAGTTGTCGCTCTTCGCGAAAATTGTTCGGTTGACGGCCGCAATTGCGTCACACATGCCCGTGCGTCGGCGCGCTTACCTCTCCCCGCTTGCGGGGAGAGAGCCCGCCCTCGGGCTTGACCCGAGGGTCGACGGCCGCAGGCCGTCGGGTGAGGGGGCCTCTGAGGAAGGCGCATGCTCACAGAGGCCCCCTCACCCCGACCCTCTCCCCGCAAGCGGGGAGAGGGAGAGCTTACGAATTCGCCTTGTCGGACGGCTCCTTGATCAGGCCCTTGAGCTTGTCGGACAGCGGGAACTGCAGGTTGATCCCCTTCGGCGGTATCGGGCTCTCGAACCATTTGGTGTAGAGCTTCTCGAACTCGCCCGAGCGCATCAGGCCGATCAGCGTCTCGTCGACCAGCGCCTTGAACTGCGGGTCCTCGCGCCGGAACATCAGCGCATAGGGGTCGGCCGTGTAGGCGCGCTCGAGCAGGCGGAAGTCGTCGGGCTTCTTCGCCGTGGCCTTGAGCCCGGCCAGCAGAATGTCGTCCTCCATGAACGCCGCCGCGCGCCCGGTCTCCACGTAGAGGAACGACTCCGCGTGGTCCTTGCCCTGCATGATGTTGAGCCCGAGCTTGTCCTCGTTGTTCATCTTGTTGAGGAACTGCGCGGTGTTGGTGCCGGAGGTGACGATCACGGTCTTGCCCTTGAGGTCGTCGGGCGAGGCGATGCCGCTGTCGGCGCGCACCACCCACTTGAACTGCGCCACGAAGGTCGAGACCGAGAAGCCGACCTGCTTTTGCCGCGCCAGCTGGTTGGCGGTCGAGCCGCACTCGATGTCCACCGTGCCGTTGGCGACCAGCGGGATGCGGGTCGCCGAATTGACCGGGTTGAACGCGATCTTGAGGTCCGGCGCGCCGATCTTCTGCTTCACCTGCGCGACCACGCGCTGGCACAGGTCGATCGAGAAGCCGATCGGCTGCGCCTTGTCGTCGAGGTAGGACAGCGGCACCGAGGTCTCGCGATAGCCGATGGTGAACGTGCCGCCGTCCTTCGCCTTCTTGAGCGTGCCGGTGAACTCCTGCGCGCCGGCGGCGGTCGCGAACGGCACGAGCAGACAAAGGGCGGCGAGAGTATTGGTCATAATTCTCATGTTTCGTCCTTTCTTCGCTTGTCGTCGCCGCGCGCAGCGGCTCGTTCCCCGGATGCGGCGTCCGCGTTCCCCGGGCGCAGCGCAGCACGAAGTGATGCGCTGCAGACCCGGGGTCCAGGTTGCGGCGCTATCACATGGACCCCGGATCAGCGGCGCACCGTTTCGCTTCGCTGCACGCTGCGCCGCATCCGGGGAACGCCCTCAGTTGATCGCCGCATCGATGGCGTCGCCGAGGCGCTCGACGATGGTGTCGATGACGGCGGCGTCGGCGATGAACGGTGGTGCCAGCAAAACGTGGTCGCCGCGCTCGCCGTCGAGGGTGCCGCCGGTGGGATAGACCATGAGGCCGCGCGCCATCGCCTCGCGCTTGACCTGCGCGTTCAACTTCAGCGCCGGATCGAACGGCTCCTTGGTGCCGCGGTCGGCCACCAACTCGACGCCCATGAACAGCCCGCGCCCGCGCACGTCGCCGACGAACGGATGGTTGCCGAAGCGCTCGTTGAGCCGGCGGGCGAGATGCG
>DASPZC010000228.1:0-5848 GCA_035636455.1 Xanthobacteraceae bacterium | reverse complement strand
CGCTCGACACGACCATCGCCCTGCAGCACCTGATCTTCGAGGGGACGCTCGACCGGTTCCCCGGCCTGAAGATCGTCGCCGCGCACGGCGGCGGCTATCTCGCTTCCTACGCGCCGCGCTCCGATCACGCCTGCTTCGTCGCGCCGCAGAACTGCAACCCGGACATCAAGCTGAAGAAGAAGCCGACCGAATATCTGAACCAGCTCTATTTCGATTCCCTCGTGTTCACGCCCGAGGCGCTGCGCCATCTCGCTGCCCAGGTCGGCGCCGGCCAGATCGTCATCGGCAGCGACCATCCGATCCCCTGGGCGGAGCATCCGGTGGACCACGTCCTCGCCACCGCCACGTTGAGCGACGAGGAAAAGGCGGCGATCCTCGGCGGCAACGCCGCGCGCCTGCTCGGGCTGACCGGTTAGGAGCAGAGGTGCGTAGGGTGGGCAAAGGCGCGAAGCGCCGTGCCCACGGGTGTCAGTAATCAGGCATCAGTAATCAGAAGATGAGGTAGCGTCCTGCTCGCCTGCGTGCAGCACACCGCCGTGCACCGCAAGTACGGCGATTTTCTCGAGTGCGGCCGGCGTTACGGCCGCGCCACGGGGGTCGCTTCGCTCAGTGATCGGTGATCAGTGATCAGTGATCGGAAGGTCAGGGTCGCCTCTGATGACTGATCACTGATTACTGATTCACATAGCCGCCGATCGTGCGCACGACGCTTGCGGTGGGGCGGCCGTCGGAGGTCTGCCCGGTCTGCGCCTTGGCCATCGCGGCATCGTATTGCGGCAGCGTGGCGACGGTGTCCTTCGCCTTGAGCTGCACCACCCTGTAGCCGCCCGCCTGCAACTGGACCAGCAGGTCGGGCAGCGCATGGGCGGTCGACCGCTGAAAGTCGTGCAGCAGGATGATGCCCTTGCCGATCTTCTTCAGCCGGGTCATCACCGACACCACGACCTGGTCCGGCTTCTTGATCTTGAAGTCGAACGAGTCGAGGTCGGTGGAGAAAATGCCGATGTTGCGCTCGGCCAGATAGGCGGTCAGTTCCGGGGTCATGCGCAAGGCCGGGAAGCGGAAGAACGGCGCCGGCGGCCGGCCGGCCGAGATGGCGACGGCGCTGAAACCCCGCTCGATCTCGTCCTTGGCGTCCGCGGTCGATTTCCGCGCCAGATCGATGTGCGACCAGGTGTGCGAGCCGATCGTGTGGCCCTGGGCCGCCACCTGCTTGAGAATTTCCGGGTGCCAGGTGGCGTGCTTGCCGATGGGAAAGAACGTCGCCTTGACGCAGTGGGCGGCGAGCGCGGCGAGCACCGCCGGCGTATTGGCCGGCCATGGGCCGTCGTCGAAGGTCAGCACGATCTCGCCGGCGTCGAGGAAATCATGCGCCTTGAACTGCTCGAAGCCGAAGCCCGGTCCGCCGGTCGTATCGATCTCGACCACGCGCGATATGCCGAGCGCGTTCGGGTTGCCCGGACAGGCGGGACGCGGCGTCGCCGCGGCGACGCTCGCCGGGGCCGCGGGTGGCGCGGCAACCGCCGGCGCGGGCGGCACCGACTGGGAATTGGCTGGAGCTGGGCGCGACGCGATCGTGCCGGTGGTCAGGTCGCCATCGGCGACTTTCGCCGGCGCGGCCTTGGCGACCGGCTCGTGAACTTTCCCGGTCCGCCCGATGGAAAAGGCCGCGACGGCCACGGCCACGACGAAGGCAGCCCCGGCCGCCAACACGGTTATTCTACGCACGACGATCATCCCCAAACGCGGCACACGTCCCGACCTAACATCAATCGAAAGTGCTTAACGTTCGATTATCGAGGCGTGGCGGGACCGGGGTCGAGCAAGATCGAGCGGCGCCGTTCGGTGCCCGGCGTCGACGGATTCGTGCTACAGTCGCCGCGCAAACTCAGGACGAAGCAGGGAATGGCGAGGCACGGCCGGGTTCCTGGTCATGACGCCCGGCGCCGGCCGGCATTCGCCGAGCCCCTGACAACCGGGGAGGCGGTTCCATGAGGTGGTCCTATATCCCGCGATGGAAGTTCACCGATAGCTGCGGCCGGCCGGGCGTGCCCGGCGCGCTGCATCTCGGCTGCGCGCACGACGCCCACGCGTGCCATCACGCGTCGCGCCGCGCGTTCCTCAAGGGCGGCGTCGCGATCGCCGGCGCAGCCGGTCTGGCGACGATCGTCGACCCGCGCGAGGTGTTCGCGCAGGTGCGGGTCTTCCCGCCGCCACCGCCGGCGGTCAGTCCGATCGCCGGCCTCATGGACACGCACGTGCACGCCGCGCCCGACGTGTTCGGCCGGTCCATGGACGACGAGGAGGTGGCGATCCTCTACAAGGAGCGCGGGCTCGAGGCGCTCGTCCTCAAGAACCACGTGGCGACCACCGCGGACCGCGCCTGGTTCGCGCGCAAGCACGTTGCCGGCCTCAAAGTGTTCGGCGGCATCGTCCTCAACTCGGCGGTCGGCGGCATCAACCCCGATGCCGTCAATTGGATGTGGCGGATGCAGGGCGGTTTTGGCCGCGTCGTGTGGTTCCCCACCTTCGACGCCGACAACCACGTCAAGCATTTCAAGGACGCGCCGGAGGGCATCAAGGTGCTCGGCGCCGACGGCAAGGTGCTCCCCGCGGTACGCGACGTGCTCAAGATCTGCGCCGAGCAGAAGCTCGTGGTCCACACCGGGCACCTGTCGCCGACCGAGGCGCTCGCCGTCATCGAGGCCGGTCGCGATGCAGGCATCAGCCGCATGGTCGTCACGCACGCCCAGTTCGAGGTCGTCAACATGAGCCTCGAGCAGATGAAGAAGGCCGCCTCGATGGGCGCGAAGCTCGAGCTGTGCGCGATGGGCACGCTGATGGGGCCCGAGGCGCATCTCGCCTGGATGCGGCACTGGCGGCGGGTCAAGGTGGAGGAGACCGCGGCTGCGGTGAAAGAGGTCGGCGCGCAGAACTTCGTCCTGGCGACCGACCTCGGCCAGACCGGCAACCCGAGCCCCGCGGACGGGCTTCAGCTGTTCGTCACGGACCTCATGAAGGCCGGCGTCAGCAAGGATGAGGTGACCAAGATGGGTCGCGAGGTGACCGGCAGTCTGCTCATGGGTTGAGCCGCGGTCGTCGCGCCTTCAACCGCCCGTCCGGCGGCGCCCGCCGCCGGCGGGCATGATTGCGGGCGCGCTTGAGCCTAGTCGCACACCTGGACGCGTGGGCGAACCCAGCGGTAGCCGTTCCAGACGGGCTCGCCGCGCGTCCAATAGCAGGACGGCGCATAGGCGGGCGGCGGAGGCGGGGCGACGTAGACCGGTGCGGGCTCGTAGTAGTAGCCGGGACCGTAGTAGCGCGGCGCCGTGGCCGATCCGATGATGGCGCCGGCCGCCAGACCTCCGATCAGGCCGGCCGCGAACCCACCATTGTCCGCGCGCGCCTTGATCGGCAAGGCGAACGTTCCACCCATCGTCGCGACCGCGAGCGCGACGGCAAGAAGCTTCCTCATGGCGAGACTCCCAGGTTGTCGGAAAAAGCGCCGACCGTGCGGCGAATAATGGTTATCTGTTGTTAACCGACCGTGAACGGACAAGCCGCGCCGGAGTGTTCTCCAGACCGTGCCGCGGCCGACGATGTAGCGAAGCCTTCCCGCGCGCCGCCGATCTCAGAACGGCGCATCGCCCGCGATGGTGATGCGGTGCATGCGGCGGCGCTTGCCGTGGTAATCGTTGAGCGCGCGGTGCTGGGTGCAGCGGTTGTCCCAGATCGCCAGCGAGCCGACCTCCCAGCGGAACCGGCAGGTATGCTCCGGGTGAACCGCATGCGCCATCAGAAAATCGAGAATCGGACGCGCCTCCGCGCGCTTGAAACCGTCGAGCGTTTGCGTGTGATTGCTGATGTAGAGCGCCTTGCGGCCGGTCTCCGGGTGGGTCCGCACCAGCGGATGCGCGGTTTCCGTCTGCAGGTCGCCGGGGTCGCGGAGCTTGGCGGCCATGTTCTTGTTGCCGGCGTAACGATCGGATCGCGTGGTGGTCACCCCATCGTTCTGGTTGAGCGTCCTGCGGTCGCCGACGTTCCAGGTCTTCACGCCCTCGAGCATCTCTTTCATCGGGTCGGACAGCGTCTCGTAGGCGAGGTACAGGTTGGCGAACATCGTGTCGCCGCCCGCGTCCGGGGTCTCCTTGGCGTAGAGGATGGTCGCCTTCGCGGGCTTCGGATTGAACATCTGGTCGGTGTGCCAGACCTCCCCGAACGCCTTGGTGTCGCCCTCCTCCTTGAGGATTTCGAGGATCTCGGGGTGCGCGTCCATGCCCTTCATGAACGGGTGGTAGTGGATGTCGCCGAACCGTTTGGCGAAGGCGATCTGCTGCTCGGGCGTGATGGCCTGGCGGCGGAAGATGACCACCAGATGCTCGAGCCAGGCGGCCTTTATTTCCTCGAACGTGTCATCGTCCAACGCGCCGAGGTCGACGCCGCCGATTTCGGCGCCGAGCGCCCCGGCGACGGGTTTAACGTCGATGCGCCGATAGGATGCCACGGTCTGCCCTTTCGCCGGGGATTCTGCGCGCAGGCGGATTTTGCAAGAAGGAAGGCGGCCGGTCAACGGCGTGCCGGCACATGGCGCGCCGGCACACGCCGCGTCGGCGCCGCAGCAACGCGAACCCGAAATTGCGTCCCATCTGCTCCGATGAAATTGCTCCGCCCTCATCCTGAGGAGGCCGCGCAGCGGCCGTCTCGAAGGATGGCAGCAGGCGAGTCGGTGGCCATGGTTCGAGACGCCGCACGCAAGTCGGCTGTAGCCGACTTGCGCATCAAACTTGCCGATCTCGGGTTTACCCGAGATCGGTGCGCGGCTCACCATGAGATTCGGAGAGTCCATTCACTGGCTCGTTGTATCACTCCATCCGCGGCGGAAAGGCGGCGTCCTCGAACACGCTGATCTCCGGCGCCTTGCCGGGGAAGCCGAATTCCTGCCAGCGCGCGGCGACCGATCTTGGCACCGCGGATGACCGTTGCAAACCGGCAATCGCGAAAACGCTCCGCCGTCATCCTGAGGTGCCCGAGCGCAGCGAGGGCCTCGAAGAGCCTGCCCCGGACTTGATCCGGGGATGGATGCAGGCTCTGCGCTTGTTTCCACCCTTCGAGGCTCGCTTCGCTCGCACCTCAGGATGACGGCGGAGCTTTTTTGATTGACTTCCTGTGTCGGGCGGCGCGATGCGTAGGACTGCCGCGTCTTCTCTGTGCCCGGCGCGGCGATAATTTGTTTGGTGCTTTTCACCCGCTTTCGCGGCCGCCACGACTCGGCCCGTGTATAACCAAAGGTTATATTTTGGCAGAACGAACTCTCGAAATTCCTCAATGATTTCAGGGAGCGCTACGCTCACCCCGCGGCGAGCGGCGGCGCGGCGGCCGGCTCGCCCGGGTGATGCGGCTCGCGCCGGCCGGCCGCGGCCTTGACGTCGGCCTCGGCCTGCCCGGTCCAGTGGTCGAGGAAATCCGAGAGCCAGTTGCGGATGGCGAAGTCGTGCACCGCCCGATCCTCGAAATGGGCGGCGCGCTGCTTGGCGCCGGGCGCGTCCATGCGGGCGTGGCCGCGCGTCGTCCACCGGCACATCATGGCGTGGGTGACTTCCGGATGGAACTGGATGCCGTAGGCGCAGGGGCCGTGGCGGAACGCCTGGACCGGGAACGCGTCGCCCTCGGCGAGCAGCTGCGAGCCCGTCGGCAGGTCGAAGCCTTCGCGGTGCCATTGATAGACGTAGGCCGGCCACGGATCGCACAGCGCAAGGCCCGCTTCGGTCGGCCTGACCGGGTAGTAGCCGACCTCCACATGGCCGTCGCGATGACAGAACACCGTGCCGCCGAGGTGACACGCGAGGAT
>DASPZC010000227.1:0-3604 GCA_035636455.1 Xanthobacteraceae bacterium | reverse complement strand
CGGCGTGGTGGAATTCGCCGCCAAGGCGGCGAGCGCGGACGCGATGTTCGACGCGGCGCTCGACGCCGGCGCTGACGACGTGGTGTCGAGCGAGGGCGGGCACGAGGTCTACGTGGCACAGGATCGGCTGCGCGAGGTGGCAAAGGCGCTGGAGGCGAAGTTCGGGGAGCCGCGCAAGGCGGCCCTGGTGTGGAAGCCGCAGAACACGCTCCCGCTCGACGACAGCGAGGGCGAGAAGCTCGTCCGGCTGATCGAGGCGCTCGAGGACCACGACGACGTGCAGAACGTCTACGCCAACTTCGAGGTGGCCGACGCGCTGGTCGCCAAGATGAGCGCGTAAGCGGGCTTGGCGGTCGCGACGGTGTGCTGTTTCAATGCGCGACGCAGAGGCGCCGGTGTTCCCTGGTCAAAAAGTATTCTCACGAGCGGGGGCTCGCGCGATCAAGCGACCAAACTTTGCTCGGCGTGGCGAAGCACAAGCTCCACCTGCTCGCGCGTCACTCCGGGAAACCACTCCAGGAAGTCGTCCACCCGCGCGCCGCCCTCGAGGTTTTCAAACAAGGCCCGCACCGGCACCCGCGTGCTCTTGAAAAGCCATTCGCCGCTCACCTTCCCCGGTATGCGCTCAACGGCGGGGCATGTGGTCCAATCCAGCATGCGGCGGATTCTATGGGGGGCGGTGCATGGCGGCAAGCCATGGTTCCCATGGTTCCCATTGTGCTGCAACTGAAAGGCAAGAAAAGAAAACGTTAAGCCCTGAGTTTTGCCTTTGCAGAAACAAACCCATTTCGAAATGCCCGTCAGCGGAACCAGTTGTCGAAAAGCGGCAGGCTGACGAGGGCGGCGACGGCGATGATCGCGTAGGCGACGCGACGGTAGGCCTCGTCCGAGGCGCCGTGGAACCGGCGGGCGCCCGCCGCCATCGCCAGCAGATAGGGCGGCCCGAGCAGGAGCGACAGCGCCGCGACCTCGCGCGTCAACAGGCCCTGGGCGAAATAGGCGACGCATCCGATCGCGCCGGTCAGCATGAAATAGACCATCAGATTTGCGCGCACGATCGCGGCGTGGCTCGCGCCGCCCAGCCAGTAGATGATGACGGGTGGCCCCGCGATCTGCACGGCGCCGCTGCCGAGGCCGGAGATCGCGCCGACCGCGAGCGCCACCGGCAGGAGCGGACGCCCGTGGTAGCGCCATCCCGATGCGAGCACCGCCAGCAGGGCGATCACCAGGGCGGCAATGATCCAGCGCAGGATGACCGGCTCGACCCACAGCAGCGCCAAGGTGCCGATCGGCACGGCGGCCGCCGCCGCGGCGGTGATCGGAACGACCTCCCGCCATCGGCACAGCGGAAAGGCGCGGACCGCGAACGGGAAGCTGCCGACGAAATCGATCAGCAGCATGGTCGCGGCGGCAATGCGCGGCTCGTACACCGCGGCGATCAGTGGGATGTAGATCAGGGCCGAGCCGAAGCCGGAAAATCCGCGCACCGCCCCCGACAGGAGCGAGACCGCCACGGCCGCCGCGAAGCGGCGGTCCGCGAGCACCGACGCGAAGAGTCCCGGATCGAGCATATCGGTCACGTGGCGGGCCTGGGAGGTTCAGTTGCCAACAGGGGCGCGTTGCGCGCCCATTGCGTTCTAGGCGGCAAGCCGGTCCGGGGCTATCAACTATGCCGTGACCCGCCGCCCGATTCGCATTCTCGGCATCGATCCGGGGCTTCGCCGCACCGGCTGGGGCGTCGTCGAGGTCGACGGCAACCGGCTGAGCTTCATCGCCTGCGGGTCGCTGGCGACCGACGACCAGGCGGCGTTGGCCGCGCGGCTGGTGACGATCCACGACGGGCTCGTGCGCGTGGTTGCGGATTTCCGGCCCGACGAGGCCGCGGCCGAAGCGACCTTCGTCAACCGCGACGCAACCGCGACCTTGAAACTCGGCCAGGCGCGCGGTGTTGCGCTGCTGGTTCCGGCGCGCGCCGGCGTCCCGGTCGCCGAATACGCGCCCAATCTGGTCAAGAAGACCATCGTGGGCACCGGCCACGGCGACAAGGCGCAGATCCGCATGATGATCGGCGTGCTGCTCCCCAAGGCGGCGCCCGACAGCGAGGACGCGGCTGACGCGCTGGCGGTGGCGGTGACCCACGCGCACCATCGGCAAAGCGTGGTCGCCAGGATGGCGGCGCTATGATCGGCAAGCTCAAAGGCATCATCGACAGCTACGGCGAGGACTTCGTCATCGTTGACGTGGGTGGCGTCGGCTACATGGTGCACTGCTCCACGCGCACCCTGCAGGCGCTGCCGGCGCAAGGCGAGCCGGTGGTGCTCGCGATCGAGACGCACGTGCGCGAGGACCAGATCCGGCTGTTCGGATTCGTGAGCGACGTCGAGCGCGAGTGGTTCCGTCTCCTGCAAACCGTGCAGGGGGTCGGCACCAAGGTCGCGCTCTCGGTGCTCGGCACGCTCAAGCCCCCCGATCTCGCCACCGCAATCGCCATGCGCGACAAGGCAACGGTCGCCCGCTCGCCCGGCGTCGGATCCAAGGTCGCCGAACGCATCGTCACCGAGCTCAAGGACAAGGCACCGGCCTATGCGTCGGTCGACCCGGCGGTGATCCGGCTGTCCGGCGCGGTCGAGGAGCGACGGGCGCCGCAACCGGTGCTCGACGCCATCTCGGCGCTGGTCAATCTCGGTTATGGTCCACCGCAGGCGGCGGCGGCCATTGCGGCGGCCACCAAGGCGGCGGGCGAGGGTGCCGATGCCGCGCATCTCATCCGGCGCGGGCTGAAGGAATTGGCGCGGTAACGAGCAGGGCGAGGTCATGCCGGAAACCACCCGCCGCCTTGTGAGCGCCGAACGCCGCGACGAGGACGCGGCCGAGGCGCCGCTGCGGCCGCAATTCTTTTCCGAGTTCATCGGCCAGCAGCAGGCGCGCTCGAACCTCGAAGTGTTCATTGCGGCGGCGCGGGCGCGGCGCGAGGCGCTCGACCACGTGCTGTTCGTCGGTCCGCCGGGCCTCGGCAAGACCACGCTGGCGCAGATCGTCGCGCGCGAGCTTGGGGTCAATTTCCGCGCCACCTCCGGCCCGGTGATCGCCAAGGCCGGCGATCTCGCCGCGCTCCTGACCAACCTCGAGGATCGCGACGTGCTGTTCATCGACGAGATCCACCGGCTCAACCCGGCGGTCGAGGAAATCCTCTATCCGGCCATGGAGGATTTTCAGCTCGATCTCATCATCGGCGAGGGGCCGGCGGCGCGCTCGGTGAAAATCGATCTCGCGCGCTTCACGCTGATCGGCGCGACCACCCGGGCGGGCCTGCTCACGACGCCGCTGCGCGACCGGTTCGGCATCCCGATCCGGCTCAATTTCTATACCGAGGCGGAGCTCGAGCTGATCGTCAACCGCGGCGCCCGCGTGCTCGGCATCAAGATCACGGCCGACGGCGCGAACGAGATCGCGCGGCGCGCGCGCGGGACCCCACGCGTTGCCGGGCGGCTGCTGCGCCGCGTGCGCGATTTCGCGCATGTCGCCGGCACTTCCTCGATCGACCGCGAGGCCGCCGACCGGGCGCTGGTCGAGCTCGAGGTCGACGCCGCCGGCCTCGACGCCA
>DASPZC010000226.1:0-5448 GCA_035636455.1 Xanthobacteraceae bacterium | reverse complement strand
GGAAAAATTCCCGGTCGGCGCCATTGCGGGCATCGACGAGCGCAACGCCGATGCAGTGGTGGCGGCGGGCGCGGACGGCATCGCCGTCATTTCGGCGCTCTCCCTCGCCCCCGATCCCGCCGCCGCGGCGCGGCGCCTGCGCGAGATCGTCGATCGCGGCCTGGGCGCGCGGGGCGGCGCATGACCACTCCCATCGCAGTGACCATCGCGGGGTCGGATTCGAGCGCGGGCGCCGGCATCCAGGCCGATCTCAAGACGTTCGCGGCGCTCGGCGTCTACGGCGCTTCGGTGATCACCGCGCTCACCGCGCAGAACACGCGCGGCGTCACGGCGATCCACGATGTCCCGCCCGAATTCATCGCCGCCCAGATGGACGCCGTGTTCGCGGACCTGACGGTCGGAGCGGTGAAGATCGGCATGCTGTCGCAACCCGCGGTGATCGAAACGGTCAAGGCCGGGCTCGACCGCCATCGCCAGACCAACGTGGTGCTCGATCCGGTGATGGTCGCGGCGTCGGGCGATCGTTTGCTGGCGCCCGAGGCGATCGACGTGCTCCGCCGCGTGCTCATCCCGCGCGCGCTGATCATCACGCCAAATCTGCCGGAGGCTGCGGCCCTGCTCGACGGCGCGATCGCCGAGAGCGAAGGCGACATGCGCGACCAGGCCCAGCGCCTGCTGGCCATGGGGGCGCGCGCGGTTCTGCTCAAGGGCGGCCACGCCGCCGGCCCGGAGAGCGTCGACATCTTTCTCGACGGCACCGCCGAGCTGCGGTTGCCGGCGCCGCGCATCGCCACCCGCAACACGCACGGCACCGGCTGCACGCTCTCCTCGGCGATCGCGGCCCACCTTGCGAGAGGCCTCACCCTCGCCGACGCGGTCGCCGAGGCGAAGGCCTACGTGACGCTGGCGATCGCCGCCGCCGACCGGCTCGCGATCGGCGCCGGGCACGGGCCGCTGCACCATTTTCACGTCTGGTGGTGAGACAATGGAGCGAACGATGACACGAGCATTTTCCGGAAAAGTGGACACCGGTTTTCCGCAGAAAATGCGAGCAAATAAAGAGTCCTTGATCACGCGGCGTAGGCTGGTCGCCGCCGGCTCGCTCGGATTGGCGGGCGCGCTTGCCGCTCCCGCCGTCGCGACGGCGGCGCCGCTCAAATGGCGCATGGTGACCTCGTGGCCCAAGCGCCTGCCCGGCCCCGGCATGTCGGCCGAGCGCATTGCCGAGCGGGTCAACGCGATGTCGGGCGGCCGGCTGCAGATCGCGGTGTTCGCCGCCGGCGAGGTGGTGCCGGCGTTCGAGGTGCTCGATGCGGTGGGCTCGGGCGTCGCCGAGATGGGCCATACCGCGGCGTTCTACTGGCAGGGCAAGCAGCCGGCGTCGGTCTATTTCACGACCGTGCCGTTCGGCCTCGTTCCGTCCGAGCACGTCGCGTGGGTGGAGGCCGGCGGCGGCCAGGCCCTGTGGGACGAGCTTTACGCGCCGTTCGGCGTCAAGCCGTTCATGGGCGGCAACACCGGCGTGTGCATGGGCGGCTGGTTCCGCCGCGAGATCAAGAGCCTCGACGACGTGAAGGGCCTCAAGGTGCGGGTGCTCGGCCTCGGCGGCGAGATTTTTCGCCGGCTCGGCGCCACGCCGCAGACGACGCCGCCCGGGGAAATCTTCACCAGCCTGCAATCGGGCGTCATCGACGGCGCCGAGTTCGTCGGTCCCGGCTCCGACGTCGCGCTGGGGCTCTACCGGGTGGCGCCGTTCTATTACGGCCCCGGCTTCAACAAGCCGAACGGCACCGGCGAGTGCCTGATATCGCTCGCCGCCTGGCAGGCCCTCGATGCCGACCTCAAGGCCGTCCTTGCGCACGCCTGCGCGAGCGAGGCCGCCTTCGCGCTCGCCGAGATGGAGCGTCTCAACGTCGAGGCGCTTGCCGCGCTGACCGGCCGCTACAACGTCGAGCTCAAGAGTTTTCCGCCGGATTTCGTCGCTGCCGCGCGCCGCCAGGCAAGCGACGTGCTTTCCGAGGTCGCCGCGCGCAGCGACGTCGCGCGGCGCATCCACGCCTCCTACACGGCGTTCCGCGAGCGCACCGCAGCGTGGTCGCGCATCTCGCTGCGCGCGGTGCTGGAGGCGCGGGACGGGTGAGAAGATTCCCTCCCCCGCTTGCGGGGGAGGGCAAGGGAGGGGGTGCGTGCCGCAAACGTTGGCGCTTATGACTTGCCCCCTCCCGGCGCCTTCGGCGCCGACCTCCCCCGCAAGCGGGGGAGGTGTCACTCACATCTTGAACTTCACCACCTTCTGCTGCTGCTCGCCGAGGCCGGGAATGCCGAGGCGGACCACGTCGCCGGCCTTGAGGAATTGCGGCGGCTTCATGCCCAGCCCGACGCCGGGCGGCGTCCCGGTGATGATGACGTCGCCCGGCTCCATGACGAAGAATTGCGAGCAGTACCAGACGAGATGCGCGACCCCGAAGATCATGGTCCGGGTCGAGCCCTTCTGCCGGCTCTCGCCGTTGACGGTGAGCCACATGTCGAGCTTCTGCGGATCGGGGATCTCGTCCTTGGTGACGAGCCAGGGGCCGAGCGGACCGAACGTTTCGCTGCTCTTGCCCTTGGTCCATTGGCCGGAGCGTTCGAGCTGGAACACGCGCTCGGACACGTCGTTGGCGAGGCAATAGCCCGCCACCGCGTCCATCGCGTTCTTCTTCGACAGGTAGCGCGCGCGGCTGCCGATCACGATGCCGAGCTCGACCTCCCAGTCGAGCTTGGAGGATTCCTTCGGGATCATGGTGTCGTCGTTGGGACCGCAGATGCACGAAGGGGCCTTGTTGAAGATGATCGGCTCCTTCGGCAGCGGCTGACCCGCCTCGGCGGCGTGGTCGGCGTAATTGAGCCCGATGGCGATGAAGTTGCCGGTGCCGGCGACGCACGGCCCGATGCGTACGCCGCCACGCACGAGCGGCAGCTTGTCGATTTTGGCCTTGCGGATCCTGGCCAGGCCCTTCGGGCCGAGCGCGTCGCCCGCCAGGTCCGGCACCACCTTCGACAGGTCGCGAATGCGGCCATTCTTGTCGAGAACCCCAGGCTTCTCACGGCCGGCCGGGCCGAAGCGGACGAGCTTCATGGATGATTCCCCCTGATCTGTCGGAATTGGAACGGGCGTGGGCGACGATCATGCGTCCGCGCCGCGTCTGCGGCAAGGGTTGGAGATCGTGACAAAAATGGCACGCTTCCTGAAAATTGGATTTGCGAGGGCTTGCACGGGAGCAGCCGACGCAGGGAAACAGCGGAAAATATCGGCCGTAAGCGTTTGATCTTATCTATTTTTTCGCTCGCCGTGCCCGTTCACGGGAAGTCATGATGTCGGGCAACTCGGCTTCGTCCCGGCGACCTATTTGGCGATGCAGCTCAACCCGAATTGGTTCCTCGGCATCGCGATCGATGCGCCTTACGGCTTTACGACCAATCAGGGCGGCATACCGCAGGCCTCGCAGCAACTCGGCTCGCGCGCGGCAGTAAAATCGATCGAGGCCAATCCCGTCCTCGGCTACAAGGTCAACGACATGATCAGCATCGCAGCGGGGCCGCGCGTGCTGTGGCTGCAGGGCAAGTTCAACCGGTCGCTCTTCGGTCTGCCGTCGGGAGGCCTGCTGCTCAATGTCCCGGTCGACCTCGCCGTCGACGACATCGGCTACGGCTTCACCGCCGGCATCACCGTGACGCCGACGCCGTGGACCGAGCTGTCCCTCGGCTATCGGTCGCAGGTCCACCTCAATCTCGACGGCCACAACACTTTCCCAACCACCCCGGCGCTCGCGGTATCGCCGGCCACAGCGCCCTTCAACGGCACCACCAACAACCTGACCGGCAGCGAGACTTTGCCCGATCAGGTGACGTTCGGCGTCACCCAGCGCATCACGGAGACGTTCAAGCTGCTCGGCACCGTGGAATGGACGCACTGGAGCATCCTGCAGAACATACCTTTCACCTACACCAGCGGCCCGGCGCCCGGCGCCACGGCCACGACCATCAACTTCAACTTCCGCGACGGCTGGTTCTTCTCGCTCGGCGCCGAGTACAAATGGAACCCGCAGACGATGTTCCGCGCCGGCGTCGGCTACGAAATCTCGCCGGTCACCGACCAGTTCCGCGACGTCAACCTGCCGGATGCGAACCGCTGGTGGCTCTCGGCCGGCATGACGCGTTACCTGGGCAAGGGCATCACGCTCGACTGGGGCTACTCGTACATCCAGTTCCAGGACGCGCCGATCAATGTCGGGCCCGGCCATCCCGACCAATCCAATCTCATCACCCTCATTCCGGGCGTGTTCAACACCTATGTGGGCAACGCCAACACCCACATCCACGTCGTCTCGATCGCCCTGCGCTACAAGCTGGCGCCCGAGGCGGTGGTGACGAAATACTGATCGGATGAGGGCTGGGGGCGGACGCGGGGGCCGGCGCATGCGCCGGCCCCTGGCGTTTCAGGCGACATGTTCTATTCGCTACTCGCCACTCGCTATTCGCTCGTCTTCACAGCGTCCCGGGAAACACGCCGCCGTCGATCAGCAAATTCTGCCCGGTGATGTAGCCGGCCTGGGCCGAGCACAGGAAGGCGCAGGCCTGGCCGAATTCCTCCGCCTCGCCGAAGCGCTTGGCCGGGACGGTGGCGATGCGCTCGGCACGCGCCGCCTCGACGCTGATGCCCCGGCGCTTTGCCGTCATCTCCATGTTCGAGCGCAGGCGATCGGTGTCGAACGTGCCCGGCAGCAGGCAATTGATGGTGACGTTCGAGGCCGCGACCGAGCGGGCGACGCCGGCGAGGAACGCCGTGAGCCCGGCGCGCGCGCCGGACGACAGGTCGAGCCCGGCGAGCGGCATCTTCACCGAGCCGGAGGTGATGTTGACGATGCGGCCGAAGCGGCGGCGTATCATCGGATCGATCGCCTTCTGGACCAGCTCTATCGCCACAATCATGTTGCCGATGACGCCGTCGATCATCTGCTGGCGGTTGAGCTCGCGAAAATCCCGGAACGGCGGCCCGCCGTTGTTGTTGACGAGGATGTCCGGCTCGGGGCAGGCGGCGAACAGCGCGGCCTGGCCGTCGGCCGTCGCCACGTCGGCCACAACCGCCGTGACCTTGGCGCCGGTCGCGGCGCCGATCTCGGCGGCAGTCGCCTCGAGACGCGCCTTGTCGCGCCCGTTGACCACCACCTCGCAGCCGGCCTGGGCGAGCGCCAAGGCGCAGCCGCGCCCGAGGCCGCGGCTCGACGCGCAGACGATGGCCTTGCGGCCGGCGATACCGAGATCCATGACGTTCCTCCCTCGTTGCGCGCGATAACATACGGGTTTTTCGCTCGGTGAAGCCGATTTTTCCATAAGTAGGGTTCCTGCCGGACCGCTCTTGCGCCGCTTGCTGCGGTCCGCCGCCGGGTCTACGGTCGCCGCAATGAC
>DASPZC010000225.1:0-10536 GCA_035636455.1 Xanthobacteraceae bacterium | reverse complement strand
TGTTGCGGGCGATCCGGCGGGCGAAGCCGTTGGACTCCCCGATCGCCGCGTCGAACGGGGAGACGGTGACGGCGTCCGCACCGCCGACACCGGCGGCGAAGCAGGCCACCGTGGTGCGCAGCATGTTCACCCACGGGTCGCGCCGGGTCATCATGCGCCACGCGGTCACGGCCGACACGAACGCGGGCTTCGGCGCAAGCCCGCATGCCGCCTCGACCCGCGCCCACAACAGCCGCATGGCGCGCAGCTTGGCGATCGACAGGAACTGGTCGGCATCGACCGCGAGACGGAAGAAGATCATTTTCCGCGCGGCGTCGAGCGCAATGCCGCCGGCTTCGAGCGCGCGCAGGTAGGCCGTCGTAGTGGCGAGCGCGAAGGCAAGCTCCTGCGCCTCCGACCCGCCCGCATCGTGGATCGGCCGCGCATCGGCGGCTGCGAACGGTCCCGTGAACCCGCGCTGCCCGAGGTCGGCAATGATGTCCGCGAGCGCGGGCGCGGTCTCGCGCCAGGACAGCGGGCTCGCGCCCGCGGCGGCCAGCGCGCCGATCGGATCGATGCCGAAGCGGATCGCGGTCGCCCCCGGCGCAAGGCCCTGGCGGGCGATCAGCTCGGCGAGCAGGCGCGGCGCCTGCGTGGCGTGCGGGCCGAGATCAAGCTCGATCGAAATCCCGGCGTCGAGGTGGATGTCCTCAAACAGGCGCGTGAGTGCGGCCGGCGAAGCGTCAACACCGTAGCCGCAGCTGCCGATGGCGCCGGCGAATACGACCGAGACGCCCGTCGCCCCGTTCTCGATCTCGTGGCGCGCTTCTGCGTTGGCGGCGGCCGGATCGGGATGGTCGACCCGTGCCAGCACCTGCCAGGGCGTTGCGAGCGCGCGCGCCGCGATCGGCCGCGCGTCGGCCGCGCGCGCGGAAAGGGGCTCGATGCGCAGATCATCATAGGTGCGGCCGACCAGCTTCTTGTCGAACGGCGCGCCCTTGAGCGCGGCGGCGACGAGCTTGAGCCAATCCTCGCGCGTGGCCGGCGGAAACTCGGCGGCCAGGGAGAGATTTTCGGCTGAAGTTTCGCTCACCGGATGCTCCGGCGCCAAACTGCCACGGCCCGGACCCTACGCCAATCGGTCAGTTCCCACGCGGCGGCAGCCGCACGATTCCGCGCGCGTCGAGCCGGGCGAGCGCATCGCGCACCCGCATCCCGCCGACGATCCGATCCGGCAAGATTTCGGCGAGCGGCACCAGCACAAAGGCGCGCTCGAGCAGGCGCGGGTGCGGCAGCATCAGGCCGGGCTCGTCGAGGATCATGTGATCGTAGTCGAGCAAGTCGATATCGATCGGCCGCGGCCCCCAGCGTCGCTCGCGGGTGCGATCGCGCCCGAGGCTGCGCTCGACCGCGAGCGCCCGGTCGAGCAGCGCGCGCGGCGTGAGCGCGGTCTCGACGGCAATGCAGCGATTGACGAACGGGGGTTGATCTTCGATCCCCCACGGCGGGGTCGCGTAGTCCGACGACTGGGCGAGCAGCCGCACGTCGCTTTCGCACAACGCGGCGACGGCGCGGTCGATCG
Source organism: Xanthobacteraceae bacterium (assembly GCA_035636455.1). Lineage (GTDB taxonomy): Bacteria > Pseudomonadota > Alphaproteobacteria > Rhizobiales > Xanthobacteraceae > AP-16. The sequence goes on along the minus strand of DASPZC010000225.1, from coordinate 8,975 downwards.
CGGTTCGCACGTCGCCGACATTGCCGCCGAGCCCGAGCAGCGCCTCAGCCATGGCGGGCGCGCACGAGCGTGACGCCCACGTCGTCGAACACGGCGGCGATCGGCGCGCGCGGCTTGCGCACGCTCACCCGCACGCATGCGACCGCCGGGAAGCGGGCGAGGAGCGCATCCGCGACCGCGCCGGCGGCCGCCTCGACCAGCTGGCAGCGGCGCGCGCAGAAGGCGCGGCTCGCGGTCTCGACCACCTCGTCGTAGGAGGCGGTGTCCTTGAGCTTGTCCGAGCGCGCAGCCGGGCCGAGGTCCATCTCGAGCGCGACGTCAAGCACAAAGGGTTGGCCCAGTCGCGTCTCGTGCCGGTGGACACCGTGATGGGCATGCAGCACGAGGCCGTTGACGAACAGGCTGTCGGTCATCGCGCGGCCCGGATGGCCGAGGCGACGCGCAACGCCTGCACGGTTTCGGCCACGTCGTGCACCCGCACGATGGCGGCCCCGGCCAGCACCGCCAGCACATTGGCGGCGATCGAGCCGGGGAGCCGCTCCTGCGGCTGCGACGGCACGACCGAGCTGATGAAGCGCTTGCGCGACAGGCCGATGAGCAGTGGCCGGCCGAACGCGCGCAGCCGATCGAGCTTGGCGACGACTTCGAGACTCTGCTCCGGGCTCTTGCCGAAGCCGATGCCGGGATCGAGCACCACGGATGCGATCCCGGCGCGCGCGGCGATGTCGAGGGACCGGGCAAAGAAGGCTTCGATGTCGGCGAGAATGTCGATCGCCGGATCGACCGCATCGCGATTGTGCATCGCCACGACCGGCACTTTGTGCGCGGCGACGACCCGCGCCATGTCGGGGTCGCGCTGCAGGCCCCACACGTCGTTGACGATCGCCGCGCCAGCTTCGAGCGCGCGGGCGGCGACCGCGGCCTTCATGGTGTCGATCGAGACCGGGACGCCGAGCGCGACCACGCGCGGCACCACCGGCATGACCCGTGCCAGCTCCTCCTCGGTCGAAACCGGCGTCGCGCCCTTGTAGGGCCGCGTCGACTCCCCGCCGATATCGATGATATCGGCGCCGTCCGCGATCATTCGCTCGGCCTGGGCGACCGCGCGGGCGGGATCGTCGAACCGCCCGCCGTCGGCGAACGAGTCGGGCGTGACATTGAGGATGCCCATCACGATCGGCCGGCGCGCAGCCAGAAGTCGATCGAGCGGATGGGGCGCCGTATGATCGGTTGTCGTGTTCGCCGCGGTGCGGCGAGGCGCAAGGCTCATGGGGCCGCTTTGCGCTGGCGATCCGGCCCTGTCAAGCGGTCGGAGGACAGATGTCAGATGTCAGATGACGGATGACCGACTGGGGATCGTCCGTCCTCTGTCATCTGACATCTGTCATCCGGTCAGTAGCTTATCTTCAACGGCAATTGCCTGGCCTGTTCGACCCAGCGCTGCACCCGCCGCTCCGAGGGCAGGAGGCGGACCAGCTTGCTCTTCTTGTTGGCGTCCCGCATGGCGGACGCGAGCTTGGCCACGTTGCGATATTTCAGTTCCTTGACCGTGTCGACGCCGACCGCCTGCAGCAGCTTGGCATAGTCTTCGCCCACGCCCTTGATGCGCATGCGGTCGACCAGGTTCGCCCAGCGCAGGACCGTCCTCTCGTCGACGTCGAGCTTGGCGGCGAGCGCCTTGCGGCCCTTGGCGGTCTTGGCCGCCTCGAGCAGCTTTGAGGCTGTCCTGATGCCGACTTTCTTGAGCTTCGCCCCCATCAGCGGCCCGATCCCCTCGATGTCCATGATCGCATAGGACATGAACAGCCCCCGATTTCCGTTCCGCCTGCACCGGGGTTACGCCACCGCACACCGCGCCCGGCACGTTCAAATTCACATCCAGGTGTCAGTTGAGTTGGCGGCGTCCAAGGTTTTCACCGCGCTCGCGCACGATCCGCGCGCCGGGCAGCTTGACGATCAGCGCCTCGACGACGGCATGGCACGCGTGCGGCGGAAGGTTGCGATCGACGCCTACAGATTTTCCCGCACCCGCCCGCTCGAGCCCACTGTGAGCGACGAGCTGTTCGAGCAGTTGGTCCATAGTCCCCTCACGGTCCCGCACTTGCGGCGGGTTGCCATGATCTTGAACGGCGCGGCGCGCGATGACAAGCGGTCCGCGCGCTGCGTACGCCGATCTTGCCGCTGCGTTGCGTCGCTGCAACACTTGATGCGGCTTCAGCTGGGTAGGAGCTGAAATCGGCCCGGGTTTGACCTTCTCGCGCTTTCAAACCGCGTATCGCATCATACTTACGCATGAGAACAGGCTTGCGGCGCCGCGTTTCGCCTGTGGTCAGCCCGGTCGGCACGCACTATAAGGGCCGTCCGCGTGCTGGCCGGCACTTCTCGTCGGTACAGATCACAGGTTTACGGAGCGGATCATGAGCGTCCTCGACGCGGTTCTCGACCGCATCGATCAAAATCTTGACCAAAACCTCGATCGCCTGTTCGCCTTGCTGCGGATCGCGTCGATTTCGACCGATTCCGCCTACAAGGCGCAGTGCCGCGCCGCCGCCGAGCATGTCGCCCGGGATCTGACGAGCATCGGGTTCGACTGCAGCATTCGGCCGACGGCCGGACATCCGGTGGTCGTCGGCAAGGGCGCCGATGGATCGGGCCCGCGCGCGCTGTTCTACGGGCATTATGACGTGCAGCCGGTCGATCCGCTGGATTTATGGGACACGCCGCCGTTCGAGCCCCGCATCGCGACACTGCCTGATGGCCGCAAGATCATCGTCGGCCGTGGCGCGTGCGACGACAAGGGCCAGCTGATGACGTTCGTCGAGGCATGCCGCGCCTGGAAGGCGGTGACCGGCAAGCTGCCGATCCCGATCACCATGATGATCGAGGGCGAGGAGGAGTGCGGTTCGGCGAACCTGTTCGGCTTCGTGCGCGACAACGCCGCCGAGTTCCGCCTCGACCTGGCGCTGGTCTGCGACACCGGCATGTGGAACGCGGAGACGCCGGCGGTGACGACGGCGCTGCGCGGGCTGCTCTATGAGGAGGTCCGCCTGCGCGCGGCCGATCGCGACCTGCACTCGGGACTATTCGGCGGCGCCGCGCAGAATCCGATCCGGGTGATGGCGCGGATCATCGCGGCGCTGCACGACGACAAGGGCCGCATCGCCATCCCCGGGTTCTACGACGGCGTCAAGGAAGTGCCGCCGGACATCAAGGCCGACCTCGCCGCTCTCGATCTCACGCCGGAAGACTTCCTCGGTCCGGTCGGGCTGAAACTTCCGGCCGGCGAGAAGGGCCGCATGCTGATCGAGCAGATATCGACGCGCCCCACCTGCGACGTCAACGGCATCGTCGGCGGCTACACCGGGGAGGGGGCGAAGACCGTGATCCCCGGCGCGGCCTCGTTCAAGGTGTCGTTCCGGCTGGTCGGCGACCAGGATCCGGACAGGATCCGCGCGGCGTTCCGCGCGTTCGTGCGCGAGCGGCTGCCGGGGGATTGCGCGGTCGAATTCGTGAGCCACGCCGGCAACCCGGCGCTCGAGCTGCCGTACGACAGCCCGATGCTCGGCAAAGCGCGCACGGCGCTTGCCGCCGAATGGGGCCGCAAGGCGGTGGCCGTGGGCGGGGGCGGATCGATCCCGATCGTCGGCGACTTCAAGCACGTGCTCGGCCTCGACCCGCTGCTGGTCGGTTTCGGGCTCGACGACGACCGGGTGCACTCGCCCAACGAAAAGTACGACCTCACCTCGTTCCACAAGGGCACCCGCAGCTGGGCGCGCATTCTCGCCGCGCTGGCGGCGTGACGCACAAACGCGGAGACCGCGATGGCGGCCGACGGCTGGTCGAAGACCTGGACGTTCTTCGAGAATGATTGGCACGAGGGCAATCTGCCCATCATGGGCGTGCGCACCCACGCCGCCTGGCTTGCCTCCATGGTGTTCGACGGCGCCCGCGCCTTCGAGGGCGTGACGCCCGACGTCGACCTGCACTGCGAGCGGGTCAACGATTCGGCGAAAAAGCTCCTGCTCAAGCCCCTGGTGCCGGTCGAAACCTGGCTCGATCTCGTCAAGGACGGCCTCAAGCGGTTCGACCGCAACGCCGCGCTCTACATCCGCCCGATGTATTGGCCGGAGCACAACGGCCCGCTGGCGGTGCCGCCCGATCCGGAGACGACGCGCTGGTGCCTGTCGCTCTACGAGACCCCGATGGTCGAGCCGAACGGATTCTCCGTCACCCTCTCGCCGTTCCGGCGCCCGACCATCGAGTGCATGCCGGTCGACGCCAAGGCCGGCTGCCTCTATCCCAACAATGCGCGCGCCCTGTTCGAGGCGCGCGGGCGCGGCTTCGACAATTGCGTCATGTGCGACATGCTCGGCAACGTCGCGGAACTCGCGACCGCGAATATTTTCATGGTGAAGGACGGGGTGGTGTCGACGCCGATCGCCAACGGCACGTTCCTCGCCGGCATCACGCGCCGCCGCGTCATCCTGCTGCTGCGCGCGGCGGGCGTCAGCGTCAACGAGACGATCCTGCGCTACGAGGATTTCAAGACGGCGGACGAAATCTTCTCCACCGGCAATTTCATCAAGGTGACGCCGATCACCCGCATCGACGATCGTTCCGTGCAGCCGGGCCCGGTCTACCGCAAGGCGCGTGCGCTCTATTGGGAATTCGCGCACGCCTGAGGGCGCCGCGCGCTAGAGCGGGATGACTTTTCTTCGAATCGTCATCTCGCTCTAGCTTATTGCTGGAGCATGATCTTTTCCGAAAACCGGTGCCCACTTTTCGGGATCATGTTCTAATTGATGAACAGCCCGGTCACCGCCCGGCCGCGGATGTCGTAGACGCGCGCGTAGACGACGCCCTCGCGCTCGATCTCGACCAGGACCGGGGCCTTGAACTCGGCGCAGTAGAATTCGCCCAGGGTGAGCGCGAAATCGGCGCCCTTGGTGTCGTAGGTGGTGACGAACTCGGGACCGAGCTCGACCTGCGCGGGCCGGTGCGGGCCGCACACCGCGATGCGCCAGCGCCGGTGCGCAGTGGGGAATTCGAGCCGCTCGGTGAGCTTGGCGCGCAGCTCCTGGGCCGCCTGCTTGAACGCGAGGCCCCAGTAATCAAGCATGTAATGGTCGTCGGCGGCGCGCACGCCGCCGGCGAGATAGTTGAAGTGCGTGTACTGATAGGGATGCAGCCGCACCATCTCGATCGTGGGTGCGGCGAAGGCGATCGTTGCGGCGACGGCGCCTGCGGCGAGGGCCGGCCGGCCATAGCGCGGCAGCCGCTCGATCACCCAGGCGCCCGCGAGACCCCCGAGCACCGCGAACGGCGGCATCACGAACACGAAATGCCGGACGCCGTTGTACATGGCCGGCCGCGTGATCACCGCCAGCGCCACCGGCAGGACGGCCGCCATGGCGAGCAACAGCAGCGCCGCGCGCCGCGGCAGCGGAACGTCGCCGCGTGCGGCGGCGACGAGCGCGCCCGCGGTGCCGCCGATCCCCAGGAGGAGCACGATCTCGGGTTCCTTGAGCGCGAACAAAGTCGGCACGTAGGTGCGCGGCATCTCCGGCACCAGGATCGCCACGCCGTCGAACATTTCCTTCCACGGTTTTTCGAAGAAGTGCGAGAAATACTCGGCCGCGCGCAGCGGATTGAGAAGCTCGACAACGGACCACGGCCACACCAGTCCCATGACCAGATAGGCGAGGACGAGGCCGGGCAGCAGCGCGAGCGCGAAGCGTGCGATCCGGCTGCTGGCGGCCCGCAGGCCGAGCACGCGGACCTCACCGCCATAGATGAGCGCGAAAGCCGCAAGGGCGTAGAACCCGGCAATGGCGCCGATCACCCGCGTGCCGATGGTCAGGCCGAGGCCAATGCCGAATATCGCGATGGTTGCCGGGCTCGGCCGCTCGTACTCCTCAACGGCGTGCACGAGGCCAAGCAGCAGGACCGCCATCGCCACGGCGAACGGCGCGTCCTTCGGGTTCATGAACATGTGCCCGTAATAGAGCGGGCTGAGCGCGAGCAGGACGAGCGCGATCAGGCCGGCTTTGCTGCCGCCGATCCGCCGGCCGAGACGCCACGCAACGGCGAGCCCGATCAGGCCGATGCCGGCGCCGACCAGGCGCCGCGTCTCGAACAGGTCGAAGGGCGCCACCTTGGCGACGAGGGCGGCGGTCATGTCGAAGCCGCCGCCGTAGTAGTACAGATTGACGAACGACAGGGCCCGCGTGTCGCGGAAACCGGAGCCGTAGAGCGACAGCAGGAGGTCGCCATACTCGGAATGGGCATAGTCGTCCCAGCCGAGCCCGTAGTCGCGGAACGTCAGGCCGGCGATGAGCGCAATGGCACCGAGCACCGCGGCCGCAATCAGGTCGACCGCGCGGTCAGGCGGCCACTGTTTTGTTTGGAACGCGGGCATGCGGCGGCGCGCTGGTCGGGCAGGCTGGTGCAAGTTCCGGCACGTGGTTGTTTCGTATTTATTGATTGCGGCGAGATTACTGCACAGTGTTGATGCGCCCTGCAAGGTACTTACTGTGCACAGCACAATAATGAATGACGGTTAATCTTTGGCTGAACGATGATTAATACTGACGCCGCCGGGCGCAATGGCGAGTCGAGGCGGGATGCTGTCCGCCTCGCTTCTGTTCACTCTTCGGCCGGTCCCGCGCGCCGCTGGCGCGTCGGCGCGCTTATTTGCTCGCCGCCTCGAACAGCTCGGCGACGTAATCCCAGTTGACCAGGTGATCGACGAATGCCTTCAAATAGTCCGGCCGGCGGTTGCGGTAGTCGATGTAATAGGAGTGCTCCCACACGTCGCAGCCGAGGATGGGCTTGCCGCCGTGCACCAGCGGGTTTTCCCCGTTCGGCGTCTTCATCACCGTGACCTTGCCGTCCTTGACGGCCAGCCAACACCAGCCGGAGCCGAACTGGGTCACGCCGGCCTGGATGAAGTCCTCCTTCATCTTGGCGACCGAGCCGAGGTCGGCCGCAATCGTCTTCTCGAGCTTGCCGGGGATCTTGTCGCCGCCGCCCCCGGGCTTCATCCATTTCCAGAAGTGGTTGTGGTTATAGTGCTGGCCGGCATTGTTGAAGAGCCCGGCGTTCTTGCCGTGACAGCCCTTGACCACCTCGTCCAGGGACTTGTTCTCCCACTCGCTGCCTTTGAGCAGATTGTTGCCGTTGTTGACGTAGGCGAGATGGTGCTTGTCGTGGTGATATTCGAGCGTCTCCCGCGACATGTAGGGCGCGAGGGCATCGTGCGGATAGGGCAGGTCGGGCAACGAGAACGGCATGGGCTTGCTCCTCGGTCGATGGGATGGCACGGCGGAGGCCGCGCCGCACGTGGCGGAATACCTCCCTAGATAGGCCGGCCCCGTGCCCCCGGCAACGGTCGCCGCGCACGGCAGCGACGCGCTGAGGGACAATCCCGTGCCGGGCGATACGGTTGCATTGCCGCCTTCACGCTTGCGATGAGGCCTTGGAACCGTCACAATTTATCGATCGCCGGCCGACCCCGGCCGCGCGAGGGGATTGGGGCCCGAATGCCTACGATTTTGCTGGTGCTCGGCATCGCCGTCACCGCGGCCGGCGGCGCCATGCTCGCCTACGGCATTCCCAATAACGGCTTCGACGTCGGCAACGCCCTGATCATCGCCGGGACCACGGCGGTCGCCGGCGGTCTCATCATCGTCGGCCTGTCCGCGGCCGTGCGCGAGCTCGCGCATATGACGCGGATGCTCGATTTACGCATGCCGGGGCGTGCGGCGGCGCCGGTGGTCGCGCAGGATCGCGGCCGCGAAGCGCCGGCCGAAGCCGCCGGTGCAACGGAGGCCGCCGAAGCCAAAACGCCGCCCGCCGGGGATCTGTCACAGGTCTTGGCCGAACCGCCGGTCGATTTGGCCGCCACGCAGCCCGGCGCGCCCGCCGGCGATCCGTTTGCGCCCTCGCGCGGCAATGGGCAGCGGCGGGATGCCCTGCGCGAACGGGGCTTCGACGCGGTATGGGCGCCGCCGTCCGCACCCAAGCCGGGCGCGGCCCAGCCCCCGACGCCGACGCCCGCCTCCGCCCCCAAGGCGGGCGAGGCACCGGCCGATCAGGTCCGCACGCCGAGCGAGCCGGTCGCCATCCGACCCTCGCGCGAACCCCAGGCCGTCACCATCCTCAAGTCCGGCGTGATCGAGGGAATGGCCTATACGCTCTATTCCGACGGTTCGATCGAGGCCGACCTGCCGCAAGGCATGGCCCGGTTCAGCTCGATCGACGCGCTGCGTCGGCACCTTGGCGAGCAGGGCTGAAGCTTTTTATCAGGCCGCGGTGACGCCGACGATCTTGACGGCGAACGCGTAGGCAAGCGCCACTTCCTTGAGCCGGTCGAACCGGCCGGCGGCGCCCGCGTGCCCAGCTTCCATGTTGACGCGCAACACCAGGAGATTGCCGTCGGTCTTGAGCGAGCGCAGGCGCGCGACCCATTTGGCCGGCTCCCAATAGGTCACCCGTGGGTCGGTCAATCCGGCGAGCACGAGCATCGCCGGATACTCCTGCGCCCGCACGTTGTCGTAGGGCGAATAGGCGTGGATATCGGCAAACGCCTGGGCGTCCGCGATCGGATTGCCCCATTCCGGCCATTCCGGCGGCGTGAGCGGCAGCGTCTCGTCCAGCATGGTGTTGAGCACGTCGACGAACGGCACTTCGGCGATGATGCCGCCGAACAGGTCTGGCCTGCGGTTGGCGACCGCGCCCATCAGCAGGCCCCCGGCCGAGCCGCCGTGGGCGACGATCTTGCCCGGCGCGGCCCAGCCCGACTTGGCCAGAAACGCCGCTGCGGCAATGAAGTCGTCGAAGGTGTTTGTTTTGCGCGCGAGCTTGCCTTCGCGGTACCAGCGCCAGCCCTTCTCGGTGCCGCCGCGCACATGCGCGATGGCGAACACGAAGCCGCGATCGACCAGCGACAGCCGGTTCGCATTGAACGCTGCCGG
>DASPZC010000224.1:0-5062 GCA_035636455.1 Xanthobacteraceae bacterium | reverse complement strand
GCCGGAAATTCCTTGAGCACGATCAGATGTGCCTTCAGGTCGCGGGCATGTCTGGCAACGTCGGCGGCGAGCAGCCGCGCGTGGGAACCGCGCGACGAATCGCCGGCGTGGTCCAGGTGTCCCTCGCCCGCCACGCATCCGACCATTAGCGTGCGCATGCGCATGAAGCGCGGCCATAGTCTGCGAACGCGCTCCACCAGCGCCGCCGCCTGCCGGCCCAAGCCTTGCAGGAGATCCTGGTCGAGAAAGAAACAGGGCTGGATCGCGCGCACCGTGCCGCTGTCGTCCTTGATCACGAAATAACGATAGTCAAAACCCTGCCGGACCGTGTCCTCGACGATCTCGTAATAGCGATGGTCCTTGCGTTCGCCCGCGAAGGCCGCGCGCCAGTGCGGGTGTCGTGCGAGGTCCGCGCGCGAGACCATCTCGACGCGGACGTCCTCAGGTGCTCCGGGGGCCAGCACTGCTTGACCGATCGCTCAGGCCTGGCGCTCGGCGACGAACCGGGCGGTCGCCTTGAGCATGGCGGCGGCGGCGCCGAACGGCGCGAGCGCGTCGTCGCCGGCCTCGACCAGCTCCACGAGCCGCGTCCGCGCGCCCTGCGTGCCGAGGAGGCCGACCAGCGTGGCCTTACCGGCCGCCGCGTCCTTTCCGGTCGACTTGCCGACCGTTTGCGGATCGCCCTCGACGTCGAGGAGGTCGTCGGCGATCTGAAACGCCCGGCCGAGCGCCATGCCGTAGCGGGAGAGTGCGTCAAGCTGAGCCGCGGAGGCCTTGCCGAGCACCCCGCCGGCCACGCAGGCGTAGCGCAGGAGCGCCCCCGTCTTCATCCATTGCAGCGTGCCGATGGCGCTTTCGCCCAGCGGCTGCGCGCCGCCGTCGAAGCGGCCCTCGGCCGCGAGGTCGAGCATCTGTCCGCCCACCATGCCGCCAAGGCCGGCCGCGCGGGCGAGCCTGCCGACGAGATCGATGCGCACCGCCGGATCGGGATGAACCTCCGCGCGCGCAAGCACGTCGAAGGCGAACGTGAGCAGCGCGTCGCCGGCCAGGATGGCGGTGGCGTCGTCGAAGGCCTTGTGCACCGTGGGCTTGCCCCGGCGCAGCGCGTCGTTGTCCATCGCCGGCAGATCGTCATGCGCCAGCGAGTAGCAATGCACGCACTCGAGGGCGGCGCCGACCATCAGCGCGCGCTCGCGCGGCACGCCGAACAGGGCGGCGCTTTCGACCACGAGGAACGGCCGGATGCGCTTGCCGCCCGACAGGCTTGCGTAGCGCATGGCATCGAGCAGCCGGCGCGGGCGGTCGGTTTCGCCGTCCTCGTGGGCGGCGCCGAGCAGCCGCTCGAGCAGCGTCTCGATATCCGCCGCCGCGGCCTTCGCCGCCGCCAACATTCGCTGCCGGGGATCGCGGTCGTCAGGCATGCGCGCTGGTGGCCCTATCGTGAGTGGGAATGAACGGCGCCAAGTCGGCTGCCGGCCGGATGCGTGCGCCAGCCGGCCCGCGGGACAAGGCGGGGCATAAGGACCACAGGTCGGCGCGGATTTCCATATCTGCGCCCGCCTGCGGGCGCGCGCCGGCGACCGGGTTGCGTTTATGCTGAATTTGTCGCATTGAGCCCCGGCTGCGACAATATCGCCCGCGGGGCGTTGCGCGCGCGCAATTTAGGCCTCATTTACCCGTTAACGGCCGATTGGAAGGACACCGAAACCCATTCCCCGCTGAGGCAGGAGCTTTCCGATCCTCTCGTGCGTGATGGTGGTGCGAAGGGCATCGCCGGCCCGGGATCCCGCGTAAACCATCACCGGTCAACCCATGCTCAGATCAGCTATTGACGGGATCAAGTCCGCTATTGTCCGGACCGTCGATTTCTGCACCCGGCATCCCTGGCCCGTGGTGGTGGTCGCCGCGCTCGTGACCTTGGGATGTGCCGTCTACGCGGAGCGGCATTTCCAGATCACGACGGATGTCGATCAGCTGCTGTCCAGGGACCTGCCTTGGCGGCAACGCCAGCAGGCGTATTTTTCCGCATTCCCGCAACACGGCGTGCTCGCCGTGATCGATTCCCCTATTCCGGAATTCACCGCCCGCGCGGCCGACGAGCTCGCCCGCAAGCTGATGCAGCGGCGCGACCTCATCACCGCCGTTCAGCAACCGGGCAGCGGAGACTTTTTCGCGCGCAATGGTTTGTTGTTCCAGTCCGTCGACGACGTCGCCAAGGCGATGGACGGCCTGACGCGGGCCGAACCGCTGCTCGCCGGGGCCGCCGCCGATCCCAGTCTGCGCGGCGTGCTCAACGTGCTCGAGAACGGCCTCACCGGCGTCGAGGTCGGCGAATTGAAGCTCGACGACCTGACGCGACCGCTCACGCTTGCGGCCGATACCCTCGAGCAGGTGCTGCAGGGCCGCGCGGCGGCGTTCTCCTGGCAGGTCCTGACCCAGGGCCGGCCGCCGGAGGCCGGCCAGTTGCGGCGGATCATCGAAGTCCAGCCGGTGCTCGACTTCGCCGACCTCGAGCCGGGCGCCAAGGCCAGCAAGGCGATCCGCGACACCGCAACGGAGTTGAAGCTCGGCTCCGATTATCTGGCCCGCGTCCGGCTCACCGGGCAGGTGCCGGTCGCCGACGAGGAATTCGCCACGGTGAGGGAAGGGGCGTTCGTCAACACGGCGCTCACCATCGTGGCGGTGCTCGTCATCCTGTGGCTGGCGCTACGCTCGGGGCGGATCATCCTCGCCGTGTTCTTCAGCCTGATGGCGGGGCTTGCCGTCACGGCGGCGGTGGGACTCGCCATCGTGCCGGCCCTGAACATGATATCGGTCGCCTTTTTCGTGTTGTTCATCGGGCTCGGCGTCGACTTCGGCATCCAGTTCAGCGTGCGCTACCGCTCCGAGCGGCATGAGATCGAAGATCTGCGCGCGGCCTTGCGAAGCGCGGCCGCGAAGGCGGGCAGCCCGCTCGCGCTCGCGTCGATCGCGACCGCGGCCGGCTTCCTCTCGTTCCTGCCGACCGACTACGACGGCCTTTCCGAGCTGGGCGAGATCGCCGGGTTGGGCATGCTGATCGCGTTCGCCTTCAGCATCACGCTGCTGCCGGCCTTGCTGGCGCTGTTCAATCCGACCGGCGAACGGCATCCGCTCGGCTTTGTCTGGCTGGCGCCGGTCGACGGTTTCCTCGAGCGACATCGCATCGCCGTCATCGCCGGCACGCTCATCGTGGCACTCGGGGCCTCGCCGCTGCTGCTCTATCTGCCGTTCGATTTCAATCCGATGAACCTGCGCGACCCGCACGCCGAATCGGTGTCGACGTACAACGAGCTGAAGAGCGACCCGCAAACCGGCGCGAATTCCGCCGAGGTCCTCGCCGCCAATCTTTCCGCCGCCAAGGCGATCGCGGAGCGCCTGTCGAAGCTTCCCGAGGTGTCCGGCACGCTCACGCTCGATAATTTCGTTCCGACCGACCAGGATCGGAAGTTGGCCGATATCCGCAAAGCGGCGACGGCGCTCGCGCCGGGCCTGCACCCCAAGACGGTCGAGCCGGCGCCGAGCGACGAGGAGGTCGTCGGCGCGATCACGGCCGCCGCCGAGCACCTGACCCAGGTGATCGGAACCGAGACCGGACCGGGCGCCACCGCCGCCAAGCGGCTGTCCGACCTCCTCACCCGGCTCGAGCGGTCGGACCAGGCGATGCGGCTGCGGGTGACGGCGGCGTTCGTTCCGACCCTCAACATCGGGCTGGACCAGCTGCGCGCCGGCCTGCAGGCGCAACGGGTCACGCGCGAGAACCTGCCGCCTGACATCACCACCGAGTGGGTGACCGCGGACGGACGCGCCCGGGTGGAGGTCGTGCCCAAGGGCGATCCGAACGACAGCGAAGTCTTGCGCCGGTTTGCCCTGGCGGTCCTGGCGGCCGAGCCGTCGGCCACGGGGCCGGCCGTGTCCTACTACGAATCCGGGCGGACGATCTTGCGCGCCTTCATCGAAGCGGGCGGCTGGGCGCTGCTGTCGATCGCGATCCTGCTGTGGATCGCGCTGCGCCGCCTCACCGACGTGCTGTTGACCCTGGTGCCGCTGGTGCTCGCCGGCGCGGTCACGCTCGAATTATGCGTCGTGCTCGAGCTTCCGCTCAACTTCGCCAACATCATCGCGCTGCCGCTGCTGCTCGGCGTCGGCGTGGCCTTCAAGATCTACTACATCATGGCGTGGCGCGCCGGCAAAACCGGCCTGCTGCAATCGACGCTCACGCGCGCGGTGATCTTCAGCGCCATGACCACGGCAACCGCGTTCGGCAGCCTGTGGCTGTCAAATCATCCGGGCACCTCGAGCATGGGCCGGCTGATGGCGCTCGCGCTGGTGTGCACCATGGCGGCGGCGGTGTTGTTTCAGCCGGTCCTCATGGGGCCGCCGCGGCAGACCGAAACGTTTTCGGATCGCTAAAATCAGATACCGACCGTAGGCTATTTCGACTTCGGCGCCGGCTCCTGTTTCTTCGGCGTCGTAGGAGATGTCGCCTGCGCCGGGGTATCGAGCTTCTTCGGCGTCGCAGGGGGCGTCGTTGCCGGGGCCGGGGTTTCGAGCCTGGTCCTGGTCCAATCCTCGCCGCCGCACAGGAAGCCGAACACGCAGCCCTCGATCCGCAGCACGTCCGCGCTCTTGAGCCAGATGCGCGACTGGTAGGTCTTGCCGTTCTCGGAATTGTAGACCTCGCCCTCCCAGCGGCCCTCCGATGCCGGCTTCATGGCGAGCAGAATGGGAAGGCCGAGGACCGATCGCTTGCGCTTTTCCGGATCGGGATTGTTGTCGTCGGTACCGGCGGGGTACTTGGTCCACGCGACCGTGCCGCACAGGGCGGGGGCGTCGGTGCAGGCCGCGATGTGGATCACCGCCGTCCCGTCGGAGACGAGCCAGTCGCCCTTGGGGTCCGGGCCGGTGGGCTGGCCGGCGGCAATCGCCTGGCTGGCGAGGACCATCAGAATGGGCAGCACGCAGCGAAGGTTCACGGGTGTTGGCTCCCGATGGTTATGACCGAGGCGGTTTACCGGGCCGGTATCTTGCCGTGGGTTTCGAG
>DASPZC010000223.1:0-3872 GCA_035636455.1 Xanthobacteraceae bacterium | reverse complement strand
GCCGCACCAGCTGTCGGGCGGCCAGTTGCAGCGCGTCGCCATCGCCCGCGCGGTCGTCATCGAGCCCGACGTGCTGCTGCTCGATGAGCCCTTGTCGAACCTCGACGCCAAGCTGCGGGTCGAGATGCGCGCCGAGATCCGCCGGCTGCAGCGGGCGCTGGGCATTACGGTGATCTACGTGACCCACGACCAGGAGGAGGCGCTGGCGATGTCCGACCGCATCGCCGTCATGCGGGCGGGCCGGGTCGAGCAGGTCGGCGCGCCGCGCGCCATCTACGAGCAGCCGGCGACCACGTTCGTGGCGAGCTTCGTCGGCGCCACCAATTTGTTGCGCGGCGTGGTGAAAAGCGTCGGCGAAATTCTGGTCGGGGGCACGGTCGTCACGGCGCGGGCGGCCACTCAGCCCGCCGGCAGCAAGGTCGCACTGTCGCTGCGTCCCGAGGCGCTGCGTCTCCTCGCGAGCGAACCCGCCCCGGAGGGATGGGCGGTCCTTAACGGCACGCTGGAGGAGGTGGAATATCTCGGCGCGGTCACGCGCTTCTGGGTACGGCTCGCCGACGGAACGGCGCTGCAGCTCATCGCGCTCGCGCCGCCCGCCGCCGGCGGCGCGGTCACCGTCGCCTACGACCCGGCGCGCGTGGTCATGCTGGGGGACGGCGCGTGATCGCGTGGCTGGCACGCCATGCATTTGCGGCCGCGGTCATGGCCGTGGCGGCCGCATTCCTCGGCCTGTTCTTTCTCTATCCTGTGCTGAAGGTGCTCGGCGCGAGCATCCTCGATCCGACCGGCGGGTCGTTCACGCTGCGCAACTACGCGAGCGTGCTGTCGAGCCCGTTCTTCCTCCAGGGACTGGTCAACAGCCTCGGCGTCGCCACCGCCGCCACGCTGTTCACCATCCTGATCGGCGTGCCGTTTGCCTTTTGCGTCGCGCGGCTGCCGATCGCCGGCAAGCCGGTGCTGCTGGCGCTCGCCGCCCTGCCGCTGGTGCTGCCGTCCTTCGTCTCCGCCTATGCGCTCGTGCTGATGTTCGGCCGCGCCGGCGTCGTCACCGGGGCGCTGCGCGCCGCCGGCATCCCGTTCGAATCGATCTACGGCATGAAGGGAATCGTGACGGTCTATGCGCTCACGCTTTATCCCTACGTGGTGCTGCCGACCGTCGCCGCGTTCCAGTCGATCGACGCTTCGGTCGAGGAGGCGGCGCAGAACCTCGGCGCCCCGCGCGCGCGCATGCTGCGCACCGTGACCCTGCCGCTGGTGCTGCCCTCGATCCTTGCCGGCGGCCTCCTGGTGTTCATCGAGGCGCTGGAGAATTTCGGCGTGCCGTTCGTCCTCGCCGAGGACCAGCCGATCCTTGCGGTCGAGGCCTTCAAGCTGTTCGTCGGCGAGACCGCGGACAACCCGGCTTCGGCCGGCGTGCTCGGCGTGTTGCTGATCGCCTGCACGGTCGCGGCGCTGGTCGCGCAGCGCGCCCTGCTGGCGCGGCGCCGCTATGCGACCGGCGCGCGGCGGTCGGCGCCGCTGCTGGCGGTGAGCCCGATGCTGCGCCGGCTCGGCACCGCCTATTGCTGGGCCGTGGTCGGCGCCGCGCTGGTGCCGTTCGCGGCGGTGGTCGCGATCTCGTTCCTCGCCTTCAAGGGGCCGGTCCTCACCTACGACCTCTCGCTCGACAATTTTACCCAGCTGTTCGGGCGCTCCTATCGCCCGCTCGCCAACACCCTGCTGCTGGCGACGCTCGCGGCAGCCGGCGCCACGCTGATCGGCGTGCCGATCGGCTACGTGATCGTGCGGCATCGCTCGCGCCTTTCCGCCGCCCTCGACCTGATCGCGACGGCGCCGTTCGCCGTCGCCGGCACCGTGCTCGGCATCGGTCTCGTGCTCGCCTACAGCAACGGGCCGCTGATCCTCACCGGCACCGCGCTGATCATGATCATCGCCTACATGGTGCGGAAGCTGCCGTTCTCGGTGCGCGCGTCGAGCGCGATCCTGCATCAGATCGACGTAAATCTCGAGGAGGCCTCGATCAATCTCGGCGTCGCGCCGATGCAAACCTTCCTGCGCATCACCGTGCCGCTGATGCTCGGCGGCATCGTCGGCGGCAGCGTGCTCACCTTCGTGACGGTCGCCTCCGAGCTCAGCTCGACCGTCGTGCTCTACAGCGGGCCGTGGACCACCATGACGGTCGCCATGTTCCAGGCGCTGGAAGGCACCAGCGCCGGGGTTGCGGCGGCGGCCGCGACCGTGCTGATCCTGTTCACCATCCTGCCGGTGGCCCTCGTCTATCGGCTGCTGCGGCGCTATGAGCTGCCATGCTTTGAAACGAGAGACGTAAACAATGATCGACCTGCGCAGCGATACGGTGACGCTCCCGACCGAGGAGATGCGCGAGGCCATGCATCGCGCCGAACTGGGCGACGACTCGCGCGACGGCGATCCGACGGTGCGCCGGCTCGAGGCGATGGCCGCCGCCATGACGGGCAAGGAGGCGGCCGTGCTGGTGGCGAGCGGCACCATGTCCAATCTCGTCGCGTTGCTCTCCCATGCCGGGCGCGGCGGCGAGGTGTTGCTCGATGGCGAGGCGCACATCCTGCGCAGCGAAATGGGCGGCATCGCGCAACTCGCGGGCCTGTTCCACCGCATCGTTCCGGCCGAGCGCGGCAGCCCGGACGTGGCGGCGCTGCGCGATATGCTCAGCCCGCGCCTCGCCGCCGGGCGGCTCGCGACCGCGCTCGTCTGTGTCGAGACCACGCACAATTCCGCCGGCGGCGCGGTCGTGCCGCTCGCCTGCCTCGCCAAGGTGCGCGCCGCCGCGGGCGAGCACGGCGTGCCGGTGCATATCGACGGCGCGCGCCTGTTCAACGCCGCGGTCGCGCTGGGCGTGTCGGCGGCGGAGATCGCGCGCCACGGCGACAGCGTCGGCTTCTGCGTCAGCAAGGGGCTGAGCGCGCCGGTCGGCTCGGTTCTGTGCGGATCGGCGGCGTTCATCGAGCGCGCCCGCGCCTTCCGCCGCATGGTCGGCGGCGCCATGCGCCAGGCCGGCGTGATCGCCGCCGCCGGCATCGTCGCGCTGGAGCACATGGTCGACCGCCTCGCCGACGATCACCGCCGCGCCGCGCGCATCGCCAAAGGCCTGCATGCGATTGACCCGGGGCTGGTCGAGCCGCGGCTGGCCGAGACCAACATCGTCATGATCGACTTGGCGGCGACCGGCGCCGATGCCGCGGCCTGGGTGCCGGCCCTCGCCGCGCAGGGCGTGCGCGCCGGCACGTGGAACAAAAATCAGCTCCGCCTCGTCACCCATCGCCACATCGCGGACGCCGACGTGGAGCGCACGGTCGCCGCATTCCGTGCGGTGCGCGCCGAGCTCGCGCCGGCGCTGGCGCGGGTGAAGTGAGGACATGCAAGACAATACCTTCGACGTGCTGATCGGTCTTCGCCTCTTCATCGTTCGGAGGGCGGCCGACATGCTCGTCCTTCACTTCGGCGATATTCGCGCGCACCCGTCGGGTGGCACCGTCGGCGACTGGGCTTTGCACGTCCAGTGTCCTTGGCGCTTCGATGGGCCGGTTGGAATGGTGACGGGACGCGACGATCTTTGGGTCTATGCCGGGCCGGGGGAGCGTCCGGAGAACTGGTCGTACGAGGACGGCCACAGCCTGCAGGACCAGAGGTTTGCCGGTTTTTTCACGCGCGACGAGGGCACGCGATCCTGGGTGAACGAGGGCGATCGGTTCGTCGTGATCGGCACCGAGCAGACGAAGCGCGGCGACATCAGGCTGGACCTCTCGGACGGGTACGCAATCCTGCTGTTTCCCGCCGGCTCAAGGAGTGAAGCCTGGCGTTTCTTCGCCGCCGACAGCGACGATCATCTGATA
>DASPZC010000222.1:0-5084 GCA_035636455.1 Xanthobacteraceae bacterium | reverse complement strand
AACGCCCCCTCACCCGGCTCGCTTCGCATAGCCGACGCTCCGCGTCGGCGTTCTTGAACACTAAGAACGGCGGCCGAAGGCCGCCTACCGACCTCTCCCCGCAAGCGGGGAGAGGTAAACAGATTTATTTGATCGGCGGCTTGGGCAGGCGCGCTTCGCCGGGCTCCAGCGCAAAGGTGTAGTCGAGCGAGTACCACGGGCCTTTCACGTCAGGCGCGGGGGCCGGCTCGTCGTGGCGCACGTAGTTGCCGATCAGCGCGCGGGTGACGCCGAACTGCACGTCGGTGTCGAGGCGCTCGTCGTCGTTGACGTAGACCTGCGAGATCAGCGTCTTGAAGCCGGGCTTGTAAATGAGAAAGTGCAGGTGCGCGGGCCTATAGTGGTGGCGGCGCGTGGCGCGCACGAACTCGCCCACCGGCCCGTCGATCGGGATCGGGTAGCCGGCGGGCTTCACGCTGCGGAAGCCGAAGCTGCCCGCCGCATCGGTCGTGAACTTGCCGCGCAAATTCATGTCCGCCTGCTTGGGGTCCTGCTGCTCGTAAAAACCCTCGGGCGAGGAGTGCCACACGTCGACCTCGGCCCCCGCGACCGGCCGGCCGGCGCCGTCGACGGCGCGCGCGTTGACGAACAGCGCCGGGCCGGGCGTGGGCGAGCGCACAATCGAGCCGCCGTTCTGCGTGCGCGGCGAGTTCATGCGCCAGAACGGCCCGAGCAGGTTGGCGGCGGTCTCGGTCCGCCCGTTGTTGCCGTTGTTGAGCAGGCAGATCAAGGTCGAGAAACCGAGCGAGCCCGACATCAGGACCGCCTCGTTGTGGCTGTCGGTCGTGTGCCGGCCGAGCGCGACCACGTAGCCGACCGCCCGCTCGAACTCGCGCTCGGTCAGTTTCACCTCGCGGGCGAAGTCGTGCAGGTGGCGCACCAGCGCCGACATGATCTCGCGAAAGCGCGGATCGGGCGTCTGGGCGATCGCCGCGAGCACCGCGGGCGTGACCTGTTGCTGGTTGGCGATGATCATGGGTGTCTCTCCCGATATGCTGCAGACAGCGCCGGCCGCCGACCGAGGCGCATTTACTTCGCCACCAGCACCGGGCAGGGCGCCAGGCGAACCAATCGGTCCGAGGTCGAGCCGATGATGCGCTCGTAGAGCGCGGAGTGGCCCATGAAGCCGACGATCAGCAGATCGGCCTTCCGCGCCCGCACGTAATTGACGATGGCCGCAACCGCGTGTCCGGCGATGACGTCGGTCCTGAGCTTGACCTGCTTGGCCCGTGCCACCTTGCGCGCCCGCATCAGGACGTCGTGAAACTTGTGGTCTTCCAACTGCTGGATCTCGAGGATCTCGTCGATCGACGTGGGGAAGGTCGGCATCTCCTCGACCGAGATCATGTGCAGCGCGGCGCGGTGGCGTTTCGCCAGCTCGCAGGCAAGCTCGAGCGCCTTGAATCCGCCTTCCGATCCGTCGTTGGCGACGACGATGGTGCCGAACATCTCACACCTCCCGTTTCGCCGCGCCCTCTCTCGGCAGATACCATTTCTGAGCGATCAGGGTGGGGACCACGGCGCTGCCGATCACCGCGGTCACCAGGATCGTATACTGTTGCTGGTCGATGATGTGGTTTGTCAATCCGAACAGGGCCGAGATCGAGCCGAAGGTGAGGCCGGTCGACATCAGGAGCGTGGTGTACATGCCTTCCCGGTGCTCGAAGCGGAACAGCCGGGTCAACGGGAGAATGCCGACGAACTTGGTCGCCATCTTGAGGACCAGGAACAGGGCGATCAGGCCGGCGGACGTGACGAGCACGCGGAATTCCACCAG
This sequence comes from Xanthobacteraceae bacterium, assembly GCA_035636455.1. GTDB lineage: Bacteria > Pseudomonadota > Alphaproteobacteria > Rhizobiales > Xanthobacteraceae > AP-16. The sequence continues at coordinate 3,268 of DASPZC010000222.1, read as the reverse complement.
CGAGCCCGCCTTGAGGAAATAGAACGGGGTGAGCACCGCGAAGGCGATGATGCGCATGCGGTGCGCCAGCTCGGGGTCGCGCTGGAAGGTCGAGGCGAGGACCATGCCGACCAGATAGGCCGGCAGCACCGCTTCGCTGCCGACCGAGACGGCGAGGCCGCCGAGGCCGAACAGCACGAGCAGGACCAGCTTGATCTGCGGCTCGCTCACCCGCTGGCCGACCCAGGTGAAGTAGCGCGGCGCAAAGATCGGCAGCAGCCAGACGGCCACCGCGGTGACGGCCGCGAAGGCGGCGAGCCAGATGGAGAAGTTGGCGAACACGATGCCGAGCGCGAGCACGGTCCCGAGGTCGGTGATGAAGCAGGCGGCGAGAATGATCTTTCCGAGCTCGGTCTTGTTGAGCCCGGTCTCGACCATCACGGCGTAGACCACCGCGACCGAGGTGGTCGAGAGCGAAATACCGGCGATCTGCGCCTGCAGCCATGACCAGCCGAGGCCGTAGCGCGCGGCAAAAAGGCAGCCGAGATAAGGCGCGAAGAAGCTGATCACGCCGATGCCGACGCTGGCGCCGAGATTGCGCCGCACCACCTCGGCGTCGACTTCGGTGCCGGCGAGGAAGGTGAGCAGGATGGCGCCGAAGCCGGCGAGATAATCGATCCACGGCGTCAGCGGCAGCCCGATGAGGTTCCCGCCCACGGCGCCGACCATGATCTCGACCAGCGCGACCGAGATCGCGGTCCGGATCGAGATCAGCGACGCGGCAAGCGCCAGGCCGATCCACAGTGCCGAGGTGAACCAGATGTTTTCCATCGCGCACCGCCTTTCGGCCGCGGCCGCGAGCGGCACGGGCCAGCAGGTTCGGGCGGTGGTCGCGTGGCAGGCGAGCCAACAAAAAACCGCCCCGGCGGATCGAGTAAGACTCCTACCGCCTATTGCGCATGATTCCGAAAAAGCCTGCCCCGGACTTGAGCCGGGGTGGATACCGGTTTTCGGAAAAGATCATGCGCCGACAAAGCGTAGGAGCCATCAGCCGTTGCGGGCGGTTTCGGGGGACTCCATCCCCATCGCGGCGACGATAGCGAAAGCCCGCGCGGGCGGTCAACGGCAGTCGGCCCTTGTCGCGCGTCGCGACGGCAGCTACCGGTTCCGTCCCGCGGCAAGGACCATTGCGATGCCTCCGCTCGACCCGACCGCGCTCGCCGCCAAAACTCCGGTCATTCCGGTGCTCACCATCGAGCGCGTCGCCGACGCGGTGCCGCTGGCGCGCGCGCTGGTGGCCGGCGGCCTGCCGGTCATCGAGGTGACGCTGCGCACGCCGGCCGCCATCGACGCGGTGCGGGCGATCGCCGGCGCGGTGCCGGATTGCGTGGTCGGGGTCGGCACGGTGACCAAGGCCGCGGACATCGCGGCCGCGGTGGACGCCGGAGCAAAGTTCCTGGTCAGCCCCGGCACCCCGCCCTCGCTCGCCACGGCGCTCGTGCAAGCGCCGGTGCCGGTGCTGCCGGGCTGCGCCACGGTGAGCGAGGCGATGGCGCTGGCCGAGCGCGGTTTTGCGGTGCTCAAATTCTTTCCCGCCGAGCCCTCCGGCGGGATCGCCTGGCTCGAGGCGGTCGCGGCGCCGCTGCCCTATCTGAAATTCTGCCCGACCGGCGGCATTGTCGCGCAGAATGCGGCGAGCTACCTGGCGCTCCCCAACGTTGTCTCGGTCGGCGGCTCGTGGCCCGCCCCCAAGGACCTGATCGCGGCCGGCGATTTTGACCGCATCACCGCGCTGGCGCGCGCGGCGGCGTCACTCGGAGGACGGAGGACAGACGACGGACGACGGACGTAGGTCAGCGGTTCATCCGTCCCCCGTCCTCCGATTCAATGCATCGCGGCGGCGGCACGCGGCACGATGGCGCCGCGGTGGCGGATCACCTCGCTGGCGAGCCGATGGGCGGTGGCGGCGGCCGCCAAGGCGGGCTCGCCGGCGAGCCGCGCCGCCAGATAGGCGGCATTGAAGCTGTCGCCCGCCGCGGTGGTGTCGATCGGCACCACCACCTCGGGCACCGGCACGTGCTCGCGGCTGCCCTCGCCCGCCACCAGCGCGCTGTTCGGCCCGTTCTTGACCACGATCTCGGCGATGCCGAACGCCTGCAGCCGCTCGACCGTAGCCTCCGGGCTGGCGTCGCCCCACAGCAGCGCCTCGTCGTCGAAAGTGGGCAGCGCGATGTCGACGCGCTTGAGCGCCTCGACGAACACCGTGCGGGTGCGATTGACGTCGCCCTTCCAGCCGCGCGGCCGGAAATTGCCGTCGAACGCGACCTTCGCGCCGTTCCTGCGCGCCATCTCGACGACGGCGAGCATGCGGCCGAGCCCGTTGTTGGAATAAAGCGACAGCGTGATGCCGGAAAAATAGATCAGGCGCGCGTTGAGCAGCCCGGCGGCGACGGCGCTCCATTGCGGCAGCTCGAACAGCTCGCGCGCCGGCGAATGCTCGCGCCAGTAATGGAACCGGCGCTCGCCGCCCGGATCGGTCTCGATCAGGTAGAGGCCGGGCATGCGGCCGGGCACCCGCACGATCAGGTCGCCGCCGACCCCTTCCGCGGCGGCGAGCGCCGCAACGCCGTCGGAATAGGGATCGTCGCCCAGCGCGGTCGCATAGGCGACGTCGACCCCGGCGCGCGCCAGGTAGACGGCCGTGTTGAACGTGTCGCCCCCGTAGGCGAGGCCGTAGCGGCCGTCGTTGCCGCGCGACAGCTCGATCATCACCTCGCCGACGCTGACCACCCGGCGCTGCTTCTCGGCCATGGTTATCGCGTGCTCACAGTCACGCCGCCTTGCGGGTGGCGAGGAAATCGCCCATGCGGTCGAGCGCCTTCAAGATGTTCTCGGTCGAGTTGGCGTAGGAAATCCGTACGTAGCCCTCGCCGAGGATGCTGAAATCGGGGCCGCCGATGATGGCGACGCCGGCGTCCTCGAGCAGCGCGGAGGCGAGCGCCTTGGCCTTCCAGCCGGTGCGCTTGATGTTGGGGAAGGCGTAGAACGCACCCTTGGGCGTCGCGCAGGACATGCCGGGCAGCTTGTTGAGTCCTTCGACCACCACCTTCCGCCGGCGGTCGAACTCGGCGACCATCGTATGGGTCGCGTCCTGCGGGCCGGTGAGCGCGGCGATGCCGGCATATTGCGCGGGGGCGTTGACGCAGGAATAGAGATTGACGGCGAGCTTGCGCGCGTAGTCGTGGAGCTTGCCCGGCCACACCGCGTAGCCGAGCCGCCAGCCGGTCAT
>DASPZC010000221.1:0-1646 GCA_035636455.1 Xanthobacteraceae bacterium | reverse complement strand
CGATGCGCGGGTTGTCCGGCCAGCCGAACGAGCCGGAGCGGCCGGGCGCGCGCAGGTTCGAGGCGACCACCGGGTCGCGGTAATCGGGCGCCGGCGCGCCGGTGGCGAACAGCGACCAGCCGCCCTTGTCGAGCGGCTCGGCGCTGGCGCGGCGCTGCACCACCGTGCCCCAGTCCATGGTCTGGTCGTCGACGTCGATGCCGACCTTGCGCAGCGAGGCCGCCGCCACGTGGCACATGGCGTCATAGAACGTCTGATCCGACGGGTGCATCAGCACGACGCGCTCGCCGTTATAGCCGGCGTCTTTGAGCATGGCCTTGACCTCGCCGGCGGCTGGGCGCTTGCGCACCCGGTCCATGCCGGCCTCGCTCGCCCACGGGCCCGGCAGGAAGAAGCCGACCGGCGCGCGGTAGAGGTCGTGCGCGCCGCCCATCACCGCCGTCATCACTTCCGCCTGGTCGATCGCCGCCAGCATGGCGCGGCGCACGCCCGCGTTGGCGGTGGCGCCGTGCAAAAAATTGGGCCGCAGCACGCCGAACGTGCCGTAGATGTCGATCGGCCCGACCGTGACGCCGCGCGCCTTGCGCAACATCGGCAGCAGGTCGGGCAGCGGCTGGTCGATCCAGTCGATCTCGCCCTTCACCAGCGCGTTCGCGGCGGTCGCCGGGTCAGGCATGATGCGAAATTCGACGCGGTCGACGAGCACGCGATGGCCGCCGGCACAAAAGCTCGGCGGCTCGCTGCGCGGCAGGTAGCGCTCGAATTTTTGGAACGCCGCGCTGCTGCCGGAGACGTATTCGTCAGGGAGGAAGCGGAACGGGCCGCAGCCGACCGCTTCGGACACCTGCTTGAACGGATCGGTCACGGCGAGCCGCTCCGGCATGATGACCGGGGTCGGCTGCGTCTTGGCGAGCGCGTAGGGCAGCTGGGCGAACGGCTTCTTCAGGCGCCAGACCAGAGTCCGGTCGTCGGAGGCCTCGAGCGCGTCGAGCCGCTGGGCGATGGTCTGGCCGACCACGTCGCGCTTCATCCAGCGGCGCAGCGAGGCCACGCAGTCGCGCGCGAGCACACGGGCGCCGTCATGAAAAACGACGCCGTCGCGCAGCCGCATGGTCCAGCGCCGGCCGTTGTCCTCGACGAGATCGCCCTCCAGCATCAGCGGGCGCGGCACGAGCTCTTCGTCGCGGCCGTAGAGCGTCTCGTAGACCATTGTCGCGAAGTTGCGGGTGACGAGCGCCGGCGTCCAAACGGGATCGAGGCTGGTGAGGTTCGCCTGCGGCACATGCACGAGCGCGCGCGCCTTGCCGCCGACCGCCGGCTGGGCGAGGGGGCGCCCGGTCCCGGCCAGGGCCGCGGCGGCGCCGATGAGGAAGGCGCGGCGGTGCATCGGCATCTCCCTTGTCCCGGATGCGGTGCAGCGCGCAGCGGAGCGGAGCGGTGCACCGCTGATCCGGGACCTCGCTCCCACTGGACCCCGGGTCTGCGCGCATCGCTTCGCGCTGCGCTGCGCCCGGGGAATGCCTCAAGTTCACGCCGCGCCGACGATCACCTGCTCCACGGCCAGCGCCGCAATCTCGGCATTGGAAAACCCAGCCTCGCCGAGGATCTCGGCGTTGTGCTCGCCGACGCGCGGCGGCTGGCGGCGC
>DASPZC010000220.1:0-7100 GCA_035636455.1 Xanthobacteraceae bacterium | reverse complement strand
AGCCGCGCGCGGCGACGCCGCCGCGCAGGCTCGAGGCGCTGCGCCAGTTGTCCGCCGCCGGCGTGCCGACCGCCGTCATGGTGGCGCCGATCGTGCCGGCCATCAACGACGCGGAGATCGAGCGCATCCTCGACGCCGCGGCCGCGCTCGGCGTGTCGGGCGCCGGCTACGTGATGCTGCGGCTGCCGCTCGAAGTACGCGACCTGTTCCGCGAATGGCTGATGGCGAACTATCCCGACCGCTATCGCCACGTGTTCAAGCTCGTGCGCGAGATGCGCGGCGGCAAGGACTACGACTCGACCTGGGGCACGCGCATGAAGGGCTCCGGCCCCTATGCCTGGATGATCGGCCGGCGCTTCGAGGTCGCCTGCGAAAAGCTCGGCCTCAACGCCGACAGGGCCAAGCTCACGACGGAGCATTTTTGCCCGCCGATCAAGCGCGCCGAGCAGCTCAGTTTGTTCTGACACCGGCAGACGTGGGGAGCGCGATAGCAGGTTGTTGAGGCACTGTCACTGGTCACTTTCTCAGATGGCGAAATAAGAGGCCAGTAAACAGGAGACGCCGCCGGAATCGCGCCAATTGGATTTCTTTGCGCCATGAGAAGGGTAATTACTTGCCCCATATCTCCCAAGTCTTTCGAGATGGCGCCGGCTCATCCAATCGGAAAGTTTGAACCTGTAAAAAAGGCGGCGCCTGTGGTCAATAGCCAGGGGAGGGGATCATGACGTGGTGGCCAGGATGGAACACTATTGAAGGCGCAGAGTGGTGGCACGATCTTTTCTGGTGGGTTGGCATTCTCTGTCTCGCGGGCTTGGTAGCCAGCGAAATTGTCGCCAAGCGCTACGGCACTAGAAAAGATGAGTTGGTTGCTGCTCAACAGCAACAGAAAGATGAGGCTGCTGAAAAAAAGATTGCGGACCTTCGCGCTCGACAGACTCAAAGGCGACTTTCTGCCGAACAGAAAGCGGAGTTTGTCTCTGCTCTGTCGCCATTTCCAAACCAAAAAATATCGCTGATGACTCTTGGAAACGTCAGCGAGGCCAGAGATTTCACATCCGATTTCATCTACGTTTTCTTCACGGCAAAATGGGACATTATAGGAGGCGTCTGGCACACCATACCCGCTGGCGAAAACCCCGTCGGGGTCGAAATTGTCGTGAACGAGAAAGACTGGGCAGGCGGCCCGTCCCCCTCCGCTGGCGCCCTGGTCAGGGAACTGAAACGGTTCGGCATTCTGGATGAGTTCAAGGTTACTGTTACCCCCCGTGATACGCCGCCCGGCGTGATCCTTTTGCGCGTAGGTGCTAAGCCCACATCCGTCAAATAGGAAGATCATCGCCCCAAGGGGGAAGGTGGACGCGCGCGAAAGCGCGCGGACCCCACCCGGCTCCCCGGATCAAGCCGTTCCTGGGAGGGATTAATCGCGCCTTGCCATTTTTTCTCCACAGCCCGTCGGTCATCGCCATTGCCTCCGGCCACCGCGGCTGCGCATCCTGCGCGGCATGAGTCGGAAGGCCGCCGCGCCCGCCCCCCGCTTGCCGCTCGATGAGCCGCCGCGGCGCCCGAGCTTTCGCCGCGAGCGGGCGGCGATGCGGCGGGGGATTTTTCCGGTGGCGGGGTGCGACGAGGCGGGGAGGGGCCCGCTTGCCGGCCCGGTCGTCGCCGCGGCGGTGATTCTCGACCCCGAGCGCGTCCCCAAGGGGCTCGACGATTCCAAAAGGCTCACCCCCGAGCGGCGCGAGGCGCTCTACGCGAAAATCTGCGCCACCGCCCAGGTCGCCGTCGCCTTCGCGCCGCCCTCGCGCATCGACTGCCACAACATCCGCCAGGCGTCGCTGTGGGCGCTGGCGCGCGCGGTCGCCGCGTTGCCGGTTACGCCGCGCCTCGTGTTCGTCGACGGCTGCGACCGCATTGCGGTCAGCTGCGAGTGCCAGGCGGTGATCGGCGGCGACGGCCTCCTGGTCTCGGTCGCCGCCGCCTCGATCGTCGCCAAGGTGACCCGCGACCGGCTGATGATGCAGCTCGGCCTCGCCCATCCGGGCTACGGGTTCGAGCGCCACATGGGCTACAGCGTGCCCGAGCACATCGACGCCCTCGGCCGGCTCGGGCCGACGATCCACCACCGCCGCACCTTCGCGCCAGTGGCGCTGCTGCTCGGCGACGGCGTCGCCGACCCCGCCGCGGCGGCGGCAAGCCTGTTGTCTCTCTGACGCTCCCGCGCTTATCTCCGCGCGCTGGATTTCTTGTTTGGTCGCATTTTCTACGGAAAACCGGTATCCACCCCGGATCACGTCCGGGGCGGGCTTTTTTCCGGAAAATGCTCCAGCGCGCGCAGATCATGCTCTACGTCTCCCTCCTGGTCGAAGCGTTGCGGGCGCGGCCCGCCCTCATGTTCTGGATCGCGGCGCTGTCGCAGGCGCTCGTCTGGGTGCTGGTGCCGACATTGATCTATTCGGCGCCGCCCGGCGAGGTTCCGCTCGTCCTCGCGATCGGGCACGAATGGACGCTCGGCTCGCCGTTCGGCCCGCCGCTCGCCTATTGGCTCGCCGAGATCGCCTTCGGCCTGTTCGGCCAGCGGGCGTTCGGCGTCTACCTGCTCTCGCAGGTCTGCGTGATCGTCACGTTCTGGGCGGTGTTCGCGCTCGGCCGCGCGATCGTGGGCGCCCGCCATGCGGTCATGGCGGTGCTGCTGATGGTCGGCATCACCGCCTTCTCGCTGCCGACGCTCGAGTTCGGCCCGAGCGTGCTGGCGATGCCGCTCATCGCGCTCGCGCTCCTGCATTGCTGGCGCGCCACGGGGGAAGACCGGTCGCGCTACTGGTTCGCGGTCGGGGTCGAGCTCGGGCTGCTCGTGCTCACCACCTATGCGGGGCTGATCTACGTGGCGCTGGTGGCGCTGTTCGTCGCCGCGACCGCGCGCGGCCGGGCGACGCTTGCAACGATCGCGCCGTGGGCCGCCGCCATGATCGTCGTTCTCATGGTCTTTCCGCACCTGATCTGGCTCGAGCGCACCGGCACCAATCCGCAGCCGAGCTTCCCCGGGCTCGCGAACCTGATGGGCGCCGACGGCCGGTTCCTCGCCTGGCTGATCCTCCTCGGCGGGCTCGTCTCCGTGCATGCCGGGCTGGCGATCCTGCTGGTCGTCGCCGGCGGCGTCCGGGCCGAGCCGCGCGCCGCGGCGCCGGCGTTCGAGCGCGAGCCGCTGCCGCGCTTCGCCCGGGCGTTCGTCTATTATTTCGCGCTGGCGCCCGGCTTCGTCGCGACCGCCGCGGCGGTGATCCTCGGCATTGCGCTGCCGTTCGGCAGTGCCGGTCCGCTGGTCGTGCTCTCGGCGCTTGCCGTCGTGGTCGCGGCCGGCGACGTCATCCATCTCTACCGCCAGCGCATCGTCGGCCTTGCCTGGCTGGCGCTGCTCCTGACCCCGCCGGCCCTGACCGTCGCGGCGGTCGTGCTCGCGCCCTGGACGGTCGCCGCCGACCTCGAAACCGGCCGGCCCGCCGCCGCCATGGCGGATTTCTTCACCGACAGTTTTCACCGCCGCACCGGCAAGCCGCTGCGCATCGTGGTCGGCGACGTCGACAATGCCGGGCTGATCGCCTTTGGCTCATCCGACCGTCCGAGCCTTTCGCTCGCCGCCGCGCCCGCCCTCACCCCGTGGGTGAGCGAGCAGGACATCCGCGAGAAGGGCGCGGTCGTGGTGTGGCCGAGCGCCGACACCGGCGGCGCGCCGCCGGCCGCCATCAAGGCGCGCTTTCCCGACCTCGCGCCCGAGGTGCCGCGCTCGTTCGAGCGTCCGCTGCAGGGCCGCCTGCCGCTCATGCGCATCGGCTGGGCCCTGATCCGGCCGGCCGGCCCATCCGCCTCCGCCCCCGCACGGTGACCGCCGCTTGGCAAAATGCCGGCTTGCGGCGGACCGGCGTCACCCTCTAACGTGCGCCCCCGGGGGCTTCACCGGTCAATAGAGGATGGTTGTCGTGCGCTTGAACATGTTTCGCTGGCTGACGGTTGCCCTTTGCGCGTCCTTTATCGCGGTCGCGGCGACGCCGCTGCACGCCCAGGAGTCCAAGCGGCTCGAGCAGATGCTCAAGGACACAGGATTCAGCTACACGACCCACAACGCGAACACCTGGTCGATCGAGTTCGACCGCAAGACGCTGCACAAGTTCAAGGTCATCCTGTCGACCGGCAGCGACATCGTCGTGACCTTCGCGATCCTCGCCAAGAAGGCCAACATCAACAAGACGGCGAAGATGATGGAAACGCTGCTGACCGCCAATCACGAATACGACTACTGCAAGATCGGCCTCGACAAGGACGGCGACCTGTTCGTGCGCGTCGACACTCAGCTGCGCACCATCGATTCGCGCGAATTGAAGGACGTCATCAACCAGGTGGCCAACGCCTCCGAGGAGGTGTTCGTCAAGGTCGCCGCCTCGGTCAAGAAGTGATCCAAGAAGCGAATGGCGAATAGCGAGTAGCGAATAGCGAGTAGCGAGTAGCGAATGGTGAAGTGGAGTAACTATTCGCTATTCGCAATTCGCTATTCGCCCTTCAGTGATAGCTCTCCCCCTCGCGCACCTTGCCGCGGAAGATCCAGTAGACGAAGACGACGTAGCCGAGGATCACCGGCAGCAGGATGAGCGTGCCGATCAGCATGAAGATCTGGCTCGCCGGCACCGATGCGGTCTGCCACACGGTGAGCGAAGGCGGCACCAGATAGGGGAAAGTCGAGATCGCCAGGCCGAGGTAGCCGAGCAGAAACAGGCCGATCGCGGCGAGGAACGGGGCGACCTCGCGCCCGCGCTCGAGCGCGCGCCACCCGGCGAGCGCGACGAGCGCCGTGACGATCGGCACCGGCCACAGAAACAGGATGTTCGGCGTCGAGAACCAGCGGCGCGCGATGCGCTCGAACGCGAGCGGCGTCCACAGGCTCACCGCCGCCATGAAGGCGATGACGGCGACGAGCAGCACCTTGGCGTGGCGCCGCGCGCGCTCGGCCACCGTCCCTTCCGTCTTCATCACCAGCCAGGTCGCGCCGAGCAGCGCGTGCCCGGCGAGCACGCCGAGGCCGCACAGCGCCGCGAACGGCGTCGCCCAGTCGAACGCGCCGCCCGCGTAGGCGCCGTCCTCCACCCTGATGCCCTGGATCAGGCCGCCGAGGATCGCGCCCTGGCACAGGGCGGCGATCGTCGAGCCGGCCGCGAACGCCACGTTCCAGTATTTCTTGCTGGTGACGGCGATATGGCGGAATTCGAACGCGACGCCGCGGAACACCAGCGCCAGCAGCATGACGATCACCGGCAGGTAGAGCGCCGGCATGATCGCCGCATAGGCGCCGGGAAACGCCACCAGCAATCCGGCGCCGCCCAGCACCAGCCAGGTCTCGTTGCCGTCCCAGAACGGCGCGACCGAGGCCATCATCTGGTCGCGCTCACGCTCGTTGTCGGCGAACGGGAACAGGATGCCGACGCCGAGGTCGAAGCCGTCGAGGATCACGTAGAAGGCGACCGCGCTGCCGATCAGCGCCGCCCAGATCACCGGCAGGTACCATTCCATGGCGCCCCTCATTCCCGCGCCGCGGCGAACGGGCGCGTGAAGAACATCTGGGGCGGCGCGCCGACGCGATCGACCGGCCCGCGGTTGATCAGCCGGTTGATGTAATAGATGCCCATGGCGAACACGATCGCGTAGACGATGACGAACAGCGCGAGCGTCGTCGCGATCCTGCCGCCGCCCACCGGCGACGCCGCGTCGGCGGTGCGCAGGATGCCGCGCGCGATCCACGGCTGGCGGCCGGTCTCGGTCACGGTCCAGCCGGCGATTACCGCGACGAAGCCGATCCACCAGCCGTGCGCGGCGAGCTGCAGGTACCAGCGCGTCGTGAACAGCCGGCCGCGCCACCACAGCCACAGGCCGAAGAGTCCGGCCGCGATCATCACGAGGCCGATGCCCACCATGACGCGGAAGGCGAAGAACACCGGCAGGACCGGCGGCCGGTCCGCCGCCGGCACGCTGGCGAGCCCGGGAAACAGCCCGGCCGGATCGTGCGTGAGGATCAGCGAGGCGCCGCCCGGAATGGCGAGGCTCAAATGATTGGTCTGCGCCTTCTCGTCCGGCCAGGCGAACAGCACGAGCGCGCCGGGCTTGCTGCCGTCCCAGTGCGCCTCCATGGCGGCGACCTTGATCGGCTGGTGGCGCAGCGTGTTGAGGCCGTGCTGGTCGCCGATGAAGAGCTGCAGCGGCGCGAGCGCGGCGATGAGGCCGATCGCCATGCGCAGCATGGTGCGGCCCTCTTGGTCGTGGCGGCCGGCGAGCAGAAGCCGCGCGCCGACCGCGAGCACCACGAACGCGGTGGTCAGATAGGCCGCCGTCACCATGTGGGCGAGGCGATAGGGGAAGCTCGGGTTGAAGACGACCGCGAGCCAGTCGACCGGATAGGCGACGCCGTCGCGAACCTCGTGGCCCGCGGGCGTGTGCATCCAGCTGTTCGCCGCCAAAATCCAGAACGCCGAGATGGCGGTGCCGATCGCCACCGCGACCGCCGAGAGCGTGTGCAGCCACGGCGGCACGCGATCGATGCCGAACAGCAGCACGCCGAGGAAGGTCGCCTCGAGGAAGAAGGCGGCGAGCACCTCGTAGCCGAGCAGCGGCCCCAGCACGTTGCCGGTGACGACCGAGAACCGGCTCCAGTTGGTGCCGATCTCGTAGGACAGCACGATGCCCGAGACCACGCCCATGGCGAACGACACGGCGAAGATGCGCGTCCAGAACCGCGCCAGCCGCTGGTAGCGCGCCGCGCCGGTGCGCAGCCACATCACCGAGAGCGTCGCGATATAGGCGGAGAGCCCGATGGTGAAGCTCGGGAAGATGATGTGGAACGTGATGGTGAAGGCGAACTGCAACCGGGCGAGCAGGACGGGATCGAGGTCCATGGGAAGCTCTCGGGCGGCCGGAGCGGCCGCTTAGCTTAACGCGCAATCCCCGCGACCGGCGATGCGGCACTTTCTTCTTTATACCTCCCCTGCAAGGGGAGGTCGGCCGCGCAGCGGCCGGGTGGGGTTCTCTCGGCGAGTCCCGCGTCTGCGGCCCGCACCCCACCA
>DASPZC010000219.1:0-13196 GCA_035636455.1 Xanthobacteraceae bacterium | reverse complement strand
CGCGGCCGGCGACGGTGTCGGCGACGGCACGCGTGATCGCGGCGATGGCCGCCGGCGCGCTCGACTCGTCCGGCCGGCCCGGTGCCGCCGTCACCGCAAGCGCGAGCGGCACGACCGGCAGCGCCCGCGCGAACGTCGTCGTCGCCGCGCCCGGCTCGACCGTCGCGACCGGCACCGCAAGGCCGAGCCGACGGGCGAGCCGCTCGAGGAAGCCCGGGTCGGCAAGCACATAGAACGGCGGCAGCTCGAGCTCGGCGCGCCGCTGCCAGGCCGAAAGCGTGACATCGGGCCCGATCCCGGCGGGCTCGCCGAGCGTCAGCGCCAGTGGTGCCGGCATGGCCTGGTTCAGCGCGGCTGCTCGATGATGGCTTCGCGCCGCAGCTGCTCGAGGTAGCGTTTGGCTTGCGCGTTGTAGCGCTCGGTGACCATGGACTCGCGCACCTGGGCCATGCCGACGGAGTCGCCGCGCGCCGGGTCCTTGGAGCACACCGCGAACATCTCGACGCCCTGCATCGTCACCTCGGGCGGCGTCAGGCGGCCGACCGCGGTCGCGTCCAGCACCTCGCGCTGCTGCTCCGCGAAGTCGGTGGAGACGCGGGTGATCGGGTCGCGCACCGCTACGTCGGTCAGCGCGCGCGCAAACCGGATGCCCTGCTCGCAATCCTGGAAGCGGTTGCGCAGGCCGTCGGCTTCGCGCTTGCGCCCCTCGACGAACGCGGGCGGCGAGCCGCGCGGCACGATGAACAGGACCGGCCGCAGGGTATACTGGAACGACGCGGCGTCCTTTCCCTCCGCCTTGCGCGATTCGAGCGCCGACATGACGTCCTTTTCGCCCACGTTGAGGATCGACGGGAACTTGCCGCGGATGATGCTGCTCCACGTCATGTCGGCCTTGATGCGCCGCTTGAGCGCCGCGACGTTGATGCCCGACTGGCCGAGCGACTGGGCGAACTGCTGCGGCGTCTGCCCGGCCCGCCGCGCCATGCCGGTGAACGTGCCGTCGATGTCCTTGTCCGGAATGTCGACGCCGTAGCGCTTGCCGACCTGCGTCTTCAGCTTCTCGTTGATCAGCTCCTCGAGCGCTTCCTGCCGCGACGGCGCCTTGTGGGTCGATACCTCGGTCAGCTTGATGCGGTGTTCGATGTCGAGCACGGTGATCGGCTCGCCGTTGACGAACACCGCCACCGTCTGCGCGCGCACGGGAGCGCACAACGCGGCGAGAAGGCCGATCGCCAGCGCAACGGCGGCGGCGCCCCGCCGGCGCGCGATGATCGGGGTCGGAAGCTGCGTCATCTCGCGTGAATCCTGCTCAATTGGTCGGCGTCACCGAGCTGATCTTCTGCTGGAACGACGAGCTGCCGAGCGTGCGCAAGCTCATCTGCAACATCACCGTATGGTTGATGCCCGCCTGGATCGAGTTGTTGGTCACCGGCGAATAGGTATAGCCGTAATCGGTGATGTAGCTCATGGAGATGGCCAGGCAATCGTCGATATAGCCGAAGCCGAGGCGATACTGGTTGAACTGGGCATTCGTGACGTCGTAGCGGGCGGCGCCGAGCACCGCCCAGTTCGGCGTGACCTTGAGCAGCGCGCTGCCGAGCACGCCCTCGCGCCGGGCCAGGAAGCCGATGTCCGGCTGCGCCGCGTAATTGCCGTACAGCAGCGAGAGCGACCAGCGCTCGAAGTTGGCGCGGCCCTCGACCTCGGCCCGCTGCACCGCCATCGTCTCCTGGTCGAGCCGGACCCGCGTGGTGAACATGTAGGTCTTGTCCGGCTGGTAGGACACGCGCGCCACGTAGTCGGACCGCTGGGTCTGCAGCCCGCTGTCGAGGCCGGTATTGGCCGTGTCGGCGACGGCGAACGAGTTGGTGCCGAACAGGTGATAGGATTGGCCGGCCAGCGCGCTGATTGTGCCGCCCTGATTGAACTGGGCGGTGTATTGCACGCCGTAATTCACCCGCGTGCCGCCCTCTTCCCGGTCCCAGCCGGAGAACTTGTTGACCTTGAACAGGTTGCTGTCGTCGAAGATCAGGCTTTGCGCGTCCTCGTTGGGCAGCTTGCCGATGTTGGTCTCGCTCGGCCGCGCGATGAGCTGCGCGATCGGCTCGATCGTCTGCGTGCCCCACGACTGCACGCCGATGAACGGGTAGCGGTATTCGAGGCCGACCGTCGGCATGGCGCGCGCGACGGTGTTCTCGCCGGGAGGAACGAAGCTCGACACCCCCGGCTCGCCCTGGATCAAGGCGGAGGCGACGTCGGCGCGCAGCGACACGAACGGGGTGAACACCTGGCCGATGGGATCGACGATGGTGCGCCGCCACGTGGCCTCGGCGGAGACGCGCGAGTAGGTTCCGGGAATGCCGCGCAACAGGCAGTTGGCCGGCGTCTTCATCGCCGGGTCGGCGGTCGTGGGCGCGCACAAATTGTTGGTGATCGCGTTCCTGCTGATGGCGTCGAATTCGGCCGACTCGCGGGTCAGGCTGGTCAGGTTGGTCCGCACGGAAACCTCGCCGCCCATGATCGGCTGACCGAACACGTAGACGTAATCGACCACCGGATGGATGACCGGCAGCTGGCTCTGGCTGTCGGCCAGCGAGAGGCCGAGGGTGTACATCACGCGCGCGTCGAAATAGCTGCGGTCGCCGCGTCCGGTCAGATAGAGCTGCGACGTTCCGGTGTCGCTGATGGCGTTGCGGAAGGAATTGTAGTTCTGCGTGACGTAGCCCTGGAGGCCGTAGTCCTGGAAGAAGGTCTTGTCGGACACCAGCAGCGCATCCCAGCCCCAGGTCCATCGTTCATTGAGCGCGAACCGGCCGGAGCCCTCGAGGCTGCCGCGCGCCTTGATGGCGCCGGGATAGTTGGCGCCGTTCCGGTCGGCAAAGGCCTGCGGGTCGAGCTGGTAGATGCCCGCGGCCTTGATGTTGAACGAGCCGGTCTCCGTGCGCTGGCGCCACTCGGCCTGCATCAGCAGTCCCTGCTTGGTGGTGACCGTCGGGGTCAGCGTGAGGTCGTAATTGGGCGCGAGCGCCCAGTAGTACGGCGTGGTGACGGCGAGGCCGTAATTGCCGGTGGTGCTGAACGTCGGCGGCAGCCATCCGGTCTTGCGCTGGACCGACGGGTCGGGCGCCGACATGTACGGCCACCAGAACATCGGGATGCCGAAGAACTCGAGCCGCGCGTTCTCGAAATAGATCATCTTCTCGACTTCGTCGTGGATGATCCGCGTGGCCTTGACCTGCCATTTCGGCGGCTTGCGCGGGTCGTCGGCGCACGGCTCGCAGGCGGTGTAGACGCCGCTCTCGAACACGGTGATCTGATCGGGCGAGCGCGTCGCGCGCGGCGCCGCGAACCGCGTCTTGTCGGTCCCCTCGAGGCGCAGCGAATCGACGAACCCGTCGCGGAAATCGTCGGTCAGGTCGAGGGTGTCGCCGGTGATGACCTTGCCGTCGGCGTCGCGCAGCCAGACATTGCCTTCCGCGCGGAGCCGTTTGGTCTTCTGGTCGTAGACGACCTTGTCGGCCTCGAGCCGCGTCCCGCTGTAATAGATCTGAACGCTGCCGAGCGCGATGACGCGGTTGTTCGAATAGTCGTAGTTGAGTTCGTCGGCCTTGACGAGCATCTGCGCGTTGGGGTCCTTCTTGCGGATGTCGAGGCCGGTCGCGCCGGCGGGCTGCTTGGGCACGCCGACCCAGTCCTGGTTGAAGCCGGAGTTCGGATTACTCTGCGGTTGTGCGGCGGCGGGCCCGGCGCACAGGACGACAAACGCCGCAAGGACCGGCGCGAGGGCGCCGATCCGGCAAAGCGGGCGCAATGAGGGGGGGCGAGCGGTGGTCGATGCGGCCATCACCCGTCCTCCTGATACAACAGCACCACGATTCCCGTGATTGCCCCGAATAGCACAGGCACCCACGCCGCCGCCGCCGGGTGCATCAGCTCGGCCTTGCTTACGTCCTCGGTTACTTTCGACAATACATAAAGCAGAAACCCGGCAGTAACGCCACTCAAAACCATCTTGGGTACCCCGCCGAATCTAAAGAAACGTAAGCTGACCGAGGCGGCGAGGAACACCATGCCGACAAGTAGAAACGGCCGCGCCAGCAAGAGTTGGTATTGTAATCGATAGCCGGCGGCCCCGAGTCCGGCCTGATCGGCCATGTCGATATACAGGGGAAGTTGCCAGAACGAGACGGTCTCGGGGGTCGCAAAGCTTTCGCGTACTTGCTCCGAGGTCAGGGTTGTACTTAGGAGGTAGGACTCGGGCTCGCGCGGGGGGGCGCCGGAGGAATAGATGCGCGCCTGGTCGAGCCGCCAATGGCCGGGCTCGAGCCGCGCGCCGCGCGCCTCGATCCGCTCGCGGAAATGCCCGCCCGACTCGAAGGTGAAAATGCTCACCCCGTCGAGCTGGGCCCCCTGCTCGCGGCTCGACTTGGCATTGATGATCGCCTGCTCCCCGTCGGAGTTGCGCTGGCGCACCCAGAAGCCGCCCCCGCCGGTCTGCTGCAGGGCCGACTGGCGCTCGCCGAACAGTTCCGATTCGAGCCGTTTCGAGCGCTCGCGCAAGGCGGCCGAGACCGGATTGTAGATCGCGGTCGCCGCGATGCCGAGCAGCAGCGCGACGATCACCGCCGGCGCCACGAACTGCCAGGCCGACACGCCGGCGGCCCGCGCCACGACCAGTTCGTGCCGGCGCGACAGGTTGAGGTAGCAGGACATCGCGCCGACCAGCACCGAGAACGGCAGCATGCGCTCGGTCACCTGGGGGACGCGGAACAACGAGGTCTTGGCCAGGGTCCAGGCCGACGCATCGGCAACGTCGGAGGCGCGCCGCGTCAGCTCGACGTAGTCGACCAGCACCACGAGCAGGAAGACGCCGCCGAAAACGGCGAACGTGGCGCCGATGAAGCGCCAGGCGAAATAGCGGGCGAGGGTGCGCGGCATCATCGCTGCCCCGTCACGTCGGCACCAGGCGCCGGGCGATGCGTTCGGTGAGCGCGTCGACCGCCGCCACCAGCAGCGCGGGCGGCTCGATCGTGGCGCCGCGCGAAATGGCCAGGACACTGAACACGATCGCCGCCATGAGCGAGAGGTAGATGAGCAGGAGGGCCGCGGGCGCCTGGACGGCGAAGACCGCGCCGGCGAAGCCGAGGAAGCGCAGCCCGGTGATGCTCGCGATCGCGAGGCCGAGCGAGAAGGCCCGGCTTTGCCGCGACGTGCGCGGCGCGCCGAGAATGGCGAAGGCGATCAGCACGAACGCGAGCGGATAGATCGGCGCCATCAGGCGGTCGTGGAATTCGGCGCGAAACTGCGCGGGCTGATGGCGGAACAAGAGGTCGTCGGGATCGGGGCTGGCGAGATCCCACAGGAAGCGCTCGCGCACGCCGTAGATCGCCGGCTGCAGCTGGGCGCCGCCGCCGTAGCGCGACAGGTCGAAGGCGTGCCGGTCGTACAGGATGATGGTGGGATCGAGCTTGCCGGCTTCGAGCCGCTGCAGGCTGCCGTTATAGAGCACGAGAAAGCTGTTCTGGCCGCTTTCCACGATCTCGCCGTACTCCGCCAGGAACGTCGCGTGCTCCTTCGCGTCGCGCTTGTCGTCCATGAATATGCCGATCAGCTGGCCGTTGGCCCGCCGCTCGCGCAGATGAAAGGTGAGGCCGGGCTCGATGGTGATGAAGCGGCCCGGCTGCACGATATTGGCGACCAGGTCGGTGCGCACCTTGGTGGCCCACTCGCGCAGCTCGCGCAGTCCTTTCGGCGCCAGATAGGCGCTGATGCCGGTGACGATGAGCGAGACGACGATCGCCACTCCCAGGAAGGGACGGAACAGGCGCCAGGGCGACATGCCGGCCGCGTTCATCACCACGATCTCGGAATCGGTATTGAGCTTGTTGATCGTGTAGGCCACCGCGATCACCAGCGCGATCGGCGCAATGACCAGCAGCAGGAGCGGGATGACGAGGCCGGTGATGCCGACGAAGACGAGGACGGTTTGTCCCTGATTCGTCATCAGGTCGATGTCGCGCAACGCATGGGTGACCCAGATCACCGCGGTCAGGCTGACGGCGATCAGCACGAACGCGCCGAAACTGGTGCGAAAAATGTAGCGATCGATCGATCCGATCATGCCGCGGCTTATCGGCGCCCGCCCGGCGTGCCCGGGCGGACCCCTTCCCCATTGCGAGGCCGTGCTCTAGCCCCCATAGGCCTTCTAGCACCGATCAATGGCAGGACTTCGGCAGCAACCTCGCCACCCGCCGGGCGATGCGGTATGGGAGTTTCCGCCGGCGTCCCGGTTCCGAAGTCCGTAAGCCCCTCGGCCCACTCCGTACGAGCATCGGAATCAAAGGGATCATAGCATGCCTATGATTCCAGTGTGGTTTTGGATTTGAAGGTCCTGTTCGGTCTCGCTGCAAAACCGTAGAAACCTCAAATTCACCATACCGGGATCGAGCCCGATACCCGCCCCGGTCCGGAGCTTTCCGGCCCGACGCAGCCCAAGAACGAGGGTTTTGCCGCCATGCCCAGTGCCTTGCGCATCGGATTTGCCACAATTTCCGCGCCGGCCCGGCGCGTGCTGATCGTGTTCGCCGACGACGGCCTGCGCCTCGGGGCGGCGACCCAGGCCCTGCTCAAGCCGACCGGCAACCTGGTCGTCCGGGCGGCCGGAGCCGGCAACTTCAAGGGCAAGAGCGGCACGGTCCTCGACATCGTGGCCCCCGCCGGCCTCAAGGCGTCGCGGCTCGTCGTGGTCGGTCTCGGCAAGGCATCCGACCTCAAGGATTTCGTGAAGCTGGGCGGCGCCGCCATGGGCCGGATTCCCGCCGGCGCCGCCGAGGCGACGATCGTGCTGGATCTGCCGTCCGGGCCGATGAAGCCCGAACAGGCCGCCGACGCGGCGCTCGGCGCCGAGCTGCGCGCCTATGCGTTCGACCGCTACAAGACGAAGCGCAAGGAAGGCGAGGAGCGCCCGCCCCAGCCGCGCCTCACGCTCGGCGTCGCCAACGTGGCGGGCGCGCGCAAGGCCTGGGCCGAGCGCACGGCGGTTGCCGCCGGCACGCTGCTCGCGCGCGACCTCGTCAACGAGCCGCCCAACGTGCTGTTTCCCGAGGAGTTCGCGCGGCGCGCGGCGGCGCTGAAAAAGCTCGGCGTCGCCGTCGAGGCGCTCGACCCGCGCGCCATGAAGAAGCTCGGCATGAACGCGCTGCTCGGCGTCGGCCAGGGCTCGCGGCGCGAGAGCCGGGTCGTGGTCATGCGCTGGAACGGGGGCAAGAGCGGCGCGTCTCCGCTCGCCTTCGTCGGCAAGGGCGTGTGCTTCGACACCGGCGGCATCTCGATCAAGCCGGCCGCCAGCATGGAGGACATGAAGGGCGACATGGCCGGCGCGGCCTGCGTCGTCGGCCTCATGCATGCGCTTGCCGCGCGCAAGGCCGGGGTCAACGCCGTGGGCGCGATCGGCCTCGTCGAGAACATGCCGGACGGCAACGCCCAGCGCCCGGGCGACATCGTCACCTCGATGTCCGGCCAGACGATCGAGATCATCAACACCGACGCCGAGGGCCGGCTCGTGCTCGCCGACGTGCTCTGGTACGTGAAGAGCCGGTTCAAGCCGAAATTCATGATCGATCTTGCCACGCTCACCGGCGCCATCATCGTCTCGCTCGGGCACGAGCACGCCGGGCTGTTCTCCAACGACGACCGCCTGTCCGAGCGGCTGGCCAAGGCGGGCGAAGCGACCGGCGAGCGCGTGTGGCGCATGCCGCTCGGCGCCGAATACGACAAGCTGATCGATTCGAAATTCGCCGACATGAAGAACACCGGCGGGCGCTGGGGCGGGTCGATCACCGCCGCGCAATTCCTGCAGCGCTTCGTCGACAAGACGCCGTGGGCGCATCTCGACATCGCCGGCACCGGCTTTTCCTCGCCGGCGACCGACGTCAACCGCAGCTGGGCCTCCGGCTGGGGAGTGCGGCTGCTCGACCGCCTGGTGGCGGACCATTACGAGAAGTAAGAACCGTAGGATCGCTCAGAAGGTTTGCGCGCGCCGCCATGACCGAGATCCTGTTCTATCATCTGCAGCGCCAGCCGATCGAGAAGGTGCTGCCGGCGCTGATCGAAAAGTCGCTCGCGCGCGGCTGGCGCGTGGTGGTGCAGGCCTCCTCCGACGAGCGGGTGGACGCGCTCGGTGCGCATCTGTGGACCTATCGCGACGACGCGTTCCTGCCGCATGGCACCGACCGCGAGGGCGAGGCGGCGGCGCAGCCGGTGCTGCTCACCACGCGCGAGGACAATCCGAACGGCGCGAACGTGCGCTTTCTCGTCGACGGCGCGCCGCTGCCGGCGGAAGCGGGAAGCTACGAGCGCATCGTGCTCCTGTTCGACGGCGACGACCCAGATGCGCTCGCCGCCGCGCGCGAGCGCTGGTCGAGCGCCAAGGCGCAGGGTTTTGCCGCCACCTATTGGCAGCCCGACGCGGACGGGCGCTGGCAGCGCAAGGCTTGAACGGGAGCATGATTTTTTCCGAAAACCGGTATCCACCCCGGATCAAGTCCGGGGCAGGCTTTTTCAGGATCATGCTCTAGCCGCGTTCCTCGCCATCAAACAGTTTGCCGCAATGCGGTCGAGCACAAAGCCGTTGCATGCGGCCGCGGTAGCGGCCAAAAGGCCGCGATGCTCCTGATCGACGACCTTTGCGTGCGCGTGGCCGGGCGGCTGTTGATCGACGGCGCGTCGGCGCAAATTCCCGCCGGCGCCCGGGTCGGGTTGATCGGCCGCAACGGCGTCGGCAAGACGACCCTGTTCCGCGCCATCGCCGGCGAGGTCGCGACCGAGCGCGGCCGCATCACGCTCGAGCCCCGCGCGCGCGTGCGCCGCCTCGCCCAGGAGGCGCCGGACGGACCGCACAGCCTGATCGACACGGTGCTGGCGGCGGACGAGGAGCGCACGCGCCTGCTCGCCGAGGCGGACGCCGCGCACGATCCGATCCGCATCGCCGAGGTGCAGACGCGGCTTGCCGATATCGGCGCGCACGCGGCGCCGGCGCGCGCGGCGCAAATCCTCGCCGGCCTCGGCTTTGCCGCCGCCGAGCAGCAGCGAACCTGTGCACAGCTGTCCGGCGGCTGGCGCATGCGCGTCGCGCTTGCCGCGGTGCTGTTCGCCGAGCCCGACCTGCTGCTGCTCGACGAGCCGACCAATTATCTCGACCTCGAGGGCACGCTGTGGCTCCAGGAGCACCTGGCGCGCTATCCGCGCACCGTGGTGGTGATCAGCCACGACCGCGACCTGCTCGACAGCGCGGTCGACCACATCCTGCATCTCGACCGCGGGCGGCTTGCGCTCTACCGCGGCAATTATTCCGCCTTCGCGCGCCAGCGCGAGGAGCGTCAGGCGCTCGACCTCAAGCTCGCCAAAAAGCGCGAGGCGGAGCGCCGCCGCATCCAGGCTTTCGTCGATCGCTTCCGCGCCAAGCCGACCAAGGCGCGCCAGGCGCAGTCGCGGCTCAAGCTGCTGGCCAAGCTCGCGCCGCCCGCCGCGGCGGTCGCCGACGAGGTGCGCCCGATCGACATCCCGGCACCGGCGAAGTTGCTGTCGCCGCCGATTGTCGCGCTCGACGGCGTCGCCGTCGGTTACGCGCCGGGGCAGCCGGTGCTGCGCCGCCTGACGCTGCGCATCGACGATGACGACCGCATCGCGCTCGTCGGCCAGAACGGCAACGGCAAGTCGACCCTCGCCCGGTTGCTGGCGGGCCGCCTCGCGGCACAGGACGGCACGGTGGTGCGCGCCGAGCGCCTCGCCGTCGCCTATTTCGCGCAGCATCAGCTCGACGAGCTTGACGCCGCGCACAGTCCCTACGCGCATGTGCGCCGCCTGATGCCGGACGCGCCCGAGGCGAAAGTGCGCGCGCGGGCCGGCAGCCTCGGCTTCTCCGGCGAGGCCGCCGACACGCCGGTCGCGCAGCTCTCGGGCGGCGAGAAGGCGCGGCTGCTGCTCGGGCTCGCGACCTTCGCCGGTCCGCATCTCGTCATCCTCGACGAGCCGACGAACCATCTCGACATCGACAGCCGCGCCGCGCTGATCGAGGCGATCAACGATTATCCGGGCGCGGTGATCCTCGTCTCGCACGACCGCTACCTGCTCGACGCCTGTGCCGACCGGCTGTGGCTGGTGGCGGGCGGCACGGTGACGCCGTTCGACGGCGATCTCGACGACTACCGCCGCGAGGTTCTGGCCGGCCGCCTCGATGGCGGCCCTGACGCGGGACGTCGGCGCAGCGACGGCCGCGCCTCGCGCGGCGACCTGCGGCGCCGGGCGGCGCAGGCGCGCGCCGAGCTTGCGCCGCTGCGCCGGCGCATCGCCGCGGCCGAGGCGCAGATGGCCAGGCTGCGAGAAGAGGTCGCGTCCATGGACAGCGCGCTCGCCGCGCCGAACTTCTACGCGCGCGACCCGGCGCGCGCCGTCGCGCTCGCCAAGGCGCGCAGCGACACGCTGGCGACGCTCCAGCGCTGCGAGGAGGAGTGGCTGGCGGCGAGCGCCGCGTATGAGAGCGGGAGCGGGTAGCAGGCAGGCCGGTCAGGACAGCGGCTGCTTCTTGTTCGCCTTCTTCGGCTTCCCGGCCGGGCCCGGCGCCGGCTCGTTCGTGCGCTCGATCGATGCCAGTTGGCCGCCGACGAAGCGATAGACGCCGGGGCGCTCGCCCGCCTGATAGGTCAGGACGACGGTGCGCTGGCCGCGCTCGTCGGTCGAGATGTCGATACGGTCGGTGTGTCCGATCGCCCGGACCACGTCGCACTCGGTCATCCCGAGCGCGATGCCGCGCCGCAACGGCGCGGCGGCCGGGGATCCGGCGGGCGCCGGCGGGGCGGGATTTGCTTGCGCCGGTCGGCCGGCTTCGGGCCCGGCGGTGAAGTTCAGGGCCTGGGGCGCCACCGCCGGTTCCGGCTCGCCGGCGCATCGACCGCCCGGACCGATCAGATCGTCGGCCGCGATCGGGCGCGCCCTGGCCTCGCTCTTCGCGAACATGTTCAGGTCCGGATTGGTCAGCCGCAGATCGAGCCGCGGCGGCGCGAAATCGCCGGAGCAGGCGGCGAGCGCCAGCGCCATGCCGGCCGCCGCGGTGGCGCGGCGGCTCCCCCACGATTCGGCGCGTCGGCGTCGCGTCACCTTGCCCGTCCCCCTGTTTTTGGCCGATCGGCCGATTGTGCGCCGGCGGCGGTCGCCCATCAAGCTTGCCAAGACGGCGCGGTCAAGGCGGTCATTCCGACGGCAGGATGCGCAGCGCCCCGATGCCGGTCGCACGCTGGAACTGGATCAGGTCGAGGGAAGGAGCGTCGCCGGTGATTGCGGTGAGCAGGCAATGGGCTTGGCCGCGGTGGTGCGTCTGATGGTTGAAGAAATGGTCGAGCGCGGGCGCGAGGTCCTGCTCGATCGTCTGCGGATTGGTGATGGTGCGGTAGCTCAGTCGGCCGGCCAGGTCGCCCTCGCTTAGGCCGTCGATATAGGCGACGATGCGCTCGTCCTCGGCCTGGCGCGCGGCACGCAGCGCCGCAAAGGTGTCATGGAGGATGGCGTCGAGCCGGCTCGGCGCCTCGCCGCTCCCGGTGAAGCGGCGCATCCAGATGCGGTCGCCGACCAGCAGATGGTTGAGCGTCCCGTGCAGGGATTTGAAGAAAGCGCCGCGGTCGGCGCGGTAGTCGTCATTGGGAACGACCGCGGCGGCGTCGTACAGGCGCTCGTTGGCCCAGCGATTGTAGGCGGCGAACATGACGTAGCGCGATTTCATGGCACGCTCCTGCCTCTCATCTTAGGCCTGCAATCGTTCCGGACCGAGGCCGGTCCAATGAGGCCGTCATCCGCCGGCCGCCATTCTCTGCTATCCTATTGTTGCGAAATTCTGTCGCGCGAATCGCGGCCGGAATGGGGAGGCCATGGGCGGTGAAAAAATATTTCGCGGAGTTCATCGGGACGCTGGCGCTGATCCTGGTCGGGTGCGGCGCGATCGTGATCGGAGGCTTCGGCACCGCGTTTCCGATCGGCATCCTGCCGATTGCGCTTGCCTTCGGTCTCACCGTGACGGCGATGGCCTACGCCATCGGCCCGGTCTCGGGCGCGCACATCAATCCGGCCGTCACCGTCGGCATGTGGGTGGCGGGGCGGATCAATCCGGCCGAGGCGGTCGGCTACATCATCGCGCAGCTCATCGGCGGGATCGCCGGGGCGGGCGTGCTCGTGCTCATCCTCAAGGGCAAGCTGCAGGGTTACGACATTGCTGCTGGGGGGCTCGGGCAGACCGGCTGGGGGCCCGGCTATCTCGGCGGCTACGGCCTGGGCGCCGCCATCTTCACCGAGTTCGTCGCCACCTTGCTGTTCATCATCGTCATCCTCGGGGCGACCAGCGAGAAGGGCGCCACACCGGTCGCCGGGCTCGCGATCGGGCTGACCCTCGTGGTGCTGCACTTCCCGTTCATCAACGTCACCGGGCTCTCGGTCAATCCGGCGCGCAGCCTGGGGCCGGCCGTGTTCGTCGGCGGCCAGGCGCTCGCGCAAGTCTGGCTGTTCATCATCGTGCCGCCGATCGCCGGCGCGGTGGCGGGCTGGCTCTATCGATCAAGGACGCTCGAGCCCTAGGCCGGGCGCGCGCCTTGCCGCTCGCCGGGCCGGCCGCTATAAGCCGCCCGCGATCCTCGCGAAAACTTCCCATCAAGGACGGACCCGATGGCGGTCGAGCGCACCTTCTCGATCATCAAGCCCGACGCCACCGAGCGCAACCTGACCGGAACGATCAACGCCATGATCGAGCAGGCGGGCTTGCGCATCGTCGCGCAAAAGCGCGTGCGCATGTCGCGCGCCGAAGCCGAGACGTTCTACGCGGTGCACCGCGAACGGCCGTTCTTCCGCGAGCTGGTCGAGTTCATGACCTCCGGGCCGGTCATGGTGCAGGTGCTGGAAGGCGAGAACGCCGTCGCCAAATATCGCGACATCATGGGCGCGACCGATCCGGCCAGGGCGGCGTCGGGCACGATCCGCAAGCTGCACGGCCGCTCGGTCAGCGAGAATTCGGTGCACGGCTCGGATGCCGCGGAGACGGCGGCGCAGGAGATCGGGCAATTCTTCTCCGGCAACGAGATCGTCGGGTGAGCGAATCTTGCTGTAGGATGGGTTTCGCCTCGCTCAACCCATCCTTCGTATCGGCGCGCTGAACAAAA
>DASPZC010000218.1:0-2332 GCA_035636455.1 Xanthobacteraceae bacterium | reverse complement strand
AGCGAGCGGGTGGTCAAGCGCATCGCGCAGGGCGCGTGGAGCCGCGCCACCTTCCTCACCTCGGTCGAGAGCGCGCCGGACGGCGACACGACCTGGTCGATGCGCGCGTGGCTCGCCGATCTCGCCGGCCGCGCCAAAAGTCTGGTCGACGAGATCGACAGCGCCGACCTCGTGGTCATGGTGGCGGCGGCGGGCGGCAGCCCGCCGGCGGCCTCGGTCATCGGCGAAGCGGCAAGCCTGAAGAACGTGATGACCACCGCGCTGATCGTCGACGCCAAGGCACAGCCGGACGAGGCGTTGTCGCGCACGCTCGCCTGCCTGCGCCCGCACGCGGCGATGCTCGTCGTCGCCGACGGGGAGGACTATATCGAGGCGATGCTGAGCGCGCTCAGGGCGTGACGATAGCGAATAGCGAATAGCGAAAGAGAGCATTGCTTACTATTCGCTACCCACTATTCGCTATTCGCCCGTCTTCCCGCGATACCCCAGCCGCGCGGAGATCGCCGCGGCGGTGCCGATCACGTGCGGGATCAGGCCGGCGATCACCTTCTTGCTCAGCCGGCCGACCGGGCCGCCGAGGCCTATTGCCGCGACGACCTCGCCGGCGTCGTTGCGGATCGGCGCGGCGACGCAGCGCATGCCGACCTCGCTCTCCTCGTCCTCCACGGCGCAGCCGCGGCTGCGCACCGCGTCGAGCGCCTTGGCGAGTTTCCTTGCATTGGTGATGGTCTGCGGCGTGCGCGCGACGAGGCCGTGGCGGATCACCGCGGCGATGCGCTCGGGCGGCTGGAACGCGAGGATCGCCTGCCCCTCGGCGGTGCAGTAGGCGGGCTTGCGCACGCCGATGTCGGCGCGCATGCGGATCGCCTGGCGGCTCTCGAAATTATAGACGTACATGATGTCGGGACCGTCGAGGATGGCGAGGTGCACCGTCTCGTTGGTCTTCTCGCGCAGCTCGAGCAGATGGGGCCGCGCCTCGGTCGAGACCTCCATGCGCCGGCGCACCAGCGCGCCGAGGCGAAAGAGGCCGATGCCGAGGCGGTACTTGCCGTTGTCCCCGTCCTGCTCCAGCAGCCCCTCGGACACCAGCGTGACCGCCAGCCGATGCACGGTGCTCTTGGCGACGCCGAGGCGTTTCGACAGGCTCGAAATGCCGATCTCGACCTCGTCCTCGGAGAACGCCTTGAGCAGGCGCATCGCCATCGCCACCGAGGAGAGGCGCCCGCGCGGCCGCGCGCCCGCTCTGCGCTCCTCGATTCTCGCGTCCATGCGTTGTTCCGCCATGTGGACCGGCGTTCCGTAGACTAGCGAGGTGGCGCCGCCAGTCAACGATTGCGCTGCGCTCCATCCGGGCTACGATCCGGCATGACCCGACATGTTGCGGCGGTTTAGCGATGCGCCTGTGCCGCTTCGCCGAGGATCGCATCGGCCTGGTTTACGGCGAGGAGGTGCGCGACGCCACGGCGGCGCTCGCCGCCTTGCCGGGCCATCGCTATCCGCTGCCGCACCACGATCCGCTGATCGCCAACCTGCCCGACCTGCGGGTCAGTCTCGAGGCCGCGGCGAAGAGCGCGCCGCCGATCCCGCTCGATGCCGTTCATCTCATCAGCCCGATCGCCAATCCGGGGAAAATCGTCGCCGCGCCGGTGAACTACAAGAAACATCTCGAGGAGGCGCGGGCGGACGCCGCGATCCATCATCAGAAACAGGTCGAGGAGATCCAGAAGATCGGGCTGTTCCTCAAGGCGCCAAGCTCGGTGGTGGGGCCGAGCGAGGGAATCCCGCTGCGCCACGCCGACCGGCGCACCGACCACGAGATCGAGCTGGCGGTGGTGATCGGCAGGCGCGCCGACCGGGTGGCGAAGGAGCACGCGGCCGCGCACGTCGCCGGCTACTGCATCGGCCTCGACATCACCGTGCGCGGGCCGGAGGAGCGCAGCCTGCGCAAATCGATCGACGGCTACACCGTGCTCGGTCCGTGGCTGGTCACCGCCGACGAGGTGCCGCACCCGGACGACCTCGACCTCACGCTGACGGTCAACGGCGAGACGCGGCAGCAGGCGAACACGCGCGACCTGCTCATCGGCATTGCCGAGCTGATCGCCTTTGCGTCCTCGTTCTACACCCTGCTGCCCGGCGACGTGCTGCTCACCGGAACGCCCGCCGGGGTCGGCCCGATCCAGCCGGGCGACGTGCTCGACGCGGCCATCTCCGGGATCGGCCGCATGCAGGTGCGCGTGCGCTCCCTCTCCCCGCTTGCGGGGAGAGGGTTGGGGTGAGGGGGCCTCTGTGAATGCGCGGTTCCCTCAGACGCCCCCTCACCCGACGCGCT
>DASPZC010000217.1:0-1926 GCA_035636455.1 Xanthobacteraceae bacterium | reverse complement strand
GTTCCAGACCTACGGCGCCATCCTGGACGCCTGTCAGGACGCTTGGCGAAAGCTACTCGCCGAAGTCGGTCGAATCACGTCAGTCGCCACACGTGAATGGGCCACCATCGGTCAATGATTAGAAAGGCTGGTATTACTATTCGATGTCGTCGTGCCCTATGTAGAGGGTATTGGGAATGCCGATCTTGCAAAAATCTTGGACGATGAGAACGAAGTCTTGGTTGAATTTCGTTCTAGTATTCGAACGCTTATCTCTCAAGCCAAGCAAGATCAAGGCAAGATCGATCAGATTCTCAATGATGTTGTCCGCCCGAAAGTAGCAATGTTGGATCGACAATTTCGTCGAATTACTAACATGAATCGTCTGAAAATTGGGGGAGCGGCTGTTAGCACGGCTACTATTGGTCTAGTCAGCTATCTAACTACTGGCGTTGCAGCAGGAATTACAGCGGTGGCTGGGGTTAGTGGCTTAGTATATTTGACTAAGGAAATGGCTGGCGGTATTTCCGACTTATCGGCTCTGAAAGACGATCCTGCTAGCTATTTATTGTGGAAGCTAAAGCGCTTTCAAGCGGGAAAAGATTGATATAGTGTGGCCCCGATGCGAACGCGAAAATGCTTCGGTTGACATAATCATCCGCGGTAGCGCCTACGCCGGGACCTTCTGCGATGCCACATACGCGCGCCAGCCGCCGAAGCGGGAGATGTCCCTCGCGCCCTCGGTGGCCGTGGCCTCGACTAGGAAACCTTTGACCTCGCGGCCGTCGCCGAGCCGCAGCGTGCCGATCGAGAGCGGCGGCGGCACGGCGGCGACGAAGCGGCCGAAGGCGGCGGCGGACAGCGCCCACAGCTCGACCTCGATGGCGGCGCCCTTGCCGGCCGCGACGCGCAGCAGGCCGGGCTTCTCCGGCGTGGTCCCGGCGAGCGCGAACAGGCGATAGTCCGGCGCGGTCGCGCCTGCTTCCAAGAACCGCGCGCCAAACGCCTTCAGCTCGGCGTTGAGCGGCATGCCGGAGAGATGCGCGCCGACGACTGCGACGGCGATCTCCTCGCGCCGCGGCGCGGAGCGGGCGGGCGCAAGCGGGGGCTGTGCTTCGCCGGTTGCGCCGAGCGTCAACCCGGTGTCGGCATGAAACACCCGGCCGATCGACGCCAGCTCGGCGTCGCGGCCCGCGGGCGCCAGCAGGGTGATGCCGAACGGCGCGCCGTCCGCGCGCAGCGCGGCCGGCAGCGCGAGCCCGGCGAGGCCGAGCAGGTTGACGAAGTTCGTATAGGTGCCGAGCCGGCTGTTGAGCCCGATCGGATCGGCGAGGACTTGCTGCACCGTGTAGACCGTCGGCGCCGTCGGCAATGCGAGCGCGTCGATCGTGCGAAACGTCAGGTCGGCGATGCGGCGCAGCTCCTCGAGTTGGTAGAACGCCGCGAATGCGTCCGCCGCGCTCGGCCGGGCGCCGCCCAGTATGATCTCGCGCGTCACCGGGTGCATGGCGTCCGGCGACGAGGCGATGAGCGCGCGCGCCGTGAGGTAGCGCTCCGCCAGCCATGGGCCCTCGTAGAGCAGCCGCGCCGTCTCGTAGAACGGCTCGATGTCGATCTCCTCGACCGCGAGCCCGAGCCGCGCCAGGCGTGCGAGCGCGGCGTCGTAGGCCGCTGCCGCCGCCTGGTCGCCGAAGAAGACGCGCTGGCCGGCGTTCGGCACGCCGACCCTGGTCCCCGGCGGGATGGCGCCCGGCGTGCCGAGCGGGCCCGCGCGCGAGAACGGATCGGCCGCGTCCGGCCCGGCCATCGCGGCGAGCGCCGTCCAGGCGTCGTCGGTGGTGAGCGCGACTACCGACACGCAGTCGAGCGTCCGGCACGCCGGCACGACGCCCGCCATGGACACGAGCCCGAGGCTCGGCTTGAGCCCGACGATGTTGTTGAAGGCGG
>DASPZC010000216.1:0-10499 GCA_035636455.1 Xanthobacteraceae bacterium | reverse complement strand
CAGGCGGCGACGGCCGAAGCTTTCAACATACTGAACATGGGTTCCCTCCCTGAAGGCGCTTATTGCGTACGCTAGCAAAAGGCGGACCCGCGTCACAACCATTGAGATGACGCTGTCCGTTCGGCCGATCATCAAGCATAGCGCCGCACCGTCGCGCGCGCACCCTCGGCGAGCAGGGCGGCAAGCGCGCCGCCGACGTCGTCCCGAAACGTCGCGCTTTGCGGCAGGTCGTCCCCAAACACCGCCCGAACCGCGAGCAGGTTGTCGACCATCGCGCGCGCATCGCCCCCGGCGGCCGCGGCCCGCGCCAGCGTGTCGGCCAGCGGGTCCTGCACCACGATGCGCTTGCCCTCTTCGTCCACGCCGGCGACGTAACGCATCCACGCCGCCACGGCCAGCGCGAGGCGGCGGATCGGCAGGCCGGCCGCCAGGTTCGCCCGGATGGTGCCGAGCAGGCGCTGCGGCAGCTTTTGCGAGCCGTCCATGGCGATCTGATAGCAGCGGTGCAGCAGCGCCGGATTGGAGAAGCGCTCGACGAGCGTTTGCTGATAGGCCGCGAGGTCGTACCTGCCGTCGAGCGCGAGGCGCGGCTGGACTTCCTGCATCATGTTGCGCATCAGCGCCACGTAGTCGGGCTCGCGCATCACCTGCCAGATGTACTCGAAGCCGCCGAGGAAGCCCAAATAGGCGAGCATGCTGTGGCTGCCGTTGAGCAGCCGCAGCTTCATTTCCTCGTACGGCGCGACGTCCGCGACCAACTCGGCCCCCGCGCGCTCCCAGGCCGGCCGCCCGGCCGCGAAGCGGTCCTCGATCACCCACTGGGAGAACGGCTCGCACTGCACCGGCGCCGCGTCGGCGACCCCGAGCGCGGCCGACGTCTCCGCGATCAGCGCGTCGGTGGCCGCCGGCACGATGCGGTCCACCATGGTGCACGGAAACGCGACCTCGCGCTCGATGAAGCGCGCCGCCTCGCGGTCGAGCCGTGCCGCGAACTCGAGCACGATCCGCGCCAGGGTGCGTCCGTTTTCGGGAAGGTTGTCGCACGACAGCAGCGTGAGCGGCGCGCCGCCTTGGCGGAAACGCCGGCGCAGGCCGGCGGCCAGAATGCCGATCGCGCTCGAAGGCTGATCGGGGTGCGCGAGATCGTGCACGATGTCTGGATGCGTCGGGTTGAGCCGGCCGCTCGCCGGATCGTGGCAATAGCCCTTCTCGGTGACCGTGAGGCTGACGATGCGCATGCGCGGGTCGGCGATCAGCGCCGGCAGCCGGCGCGGGTCGTCGGTTGCGAACACCACCTCGCGCACCGCGCCGATGATGCGGTAGCGCGCGCCGGCCGCGCCTTTCTCGACCAGCGTATAGAGGCAGCCCTGCGGCGCGAGCCGGTCGCGCACGCCGGCGCCGCGCAGGCTCGCGCCGATGATGCCCCAAGCGCCTCCGTCCGCAAGAGCCGTGTCGGTGTAGAAGGCCTGATGGGCGCGGTGAAACGCGCCGATGCCGAGATGCAGGATGCCGCACGCGACTTTCCGCACGTCGTAGGCCGGCCGTACAATCGCGGCCGGCAGGTCGCGCAGCCGCGCCAGGGACAGGCGCGGATCCGGACGCTCGCGCTGCGGTTCGGCGGCCTGGGACGCCATGCGGTGCTCGCGGTTGAAGTCGGGCGCGGGCCGATGGTACGTGGCTTGACCGATCCCGCAAGCAGGACGGTGAGGGACCCATGAAAATCCGCAGCGCAAAGGTCATTGTCACCTGTCCGGGGCGCAATTTCGTCACGCTGAAGATCGAGACCGACCAGGGCCTCACCGGCGTCGGCGATGCACCTGTTCCTGGCGATGGCCGAGGTGGCGCGGGTGCAGCAAAATTCTCCGCCGTCATCTTGAGACTCTCGCAGATGCCTCACTCTCCCGCGTCATGCCCCGCGAAGGCGGGGCATCCAGTAAACTTAGCCGTCAAAGATTCTTCTGAAAGCGTCGAGGATACTGGATCGCCCGCCTTCGCGGGCGATGACGACTGACTTGTTTGGTTTAACTCCCATCCAAATCGTGGATCTCCGGGAAGAACAGATCGCGCCACGACTGCGGGGCGGTCTTGAGCGAGCCGACCGCGTGCATGAAGGTCGCGAACTTCATCGCGTTCTCCGGCGCCATGGTCCAGCGCACCTGCGCTCCGGACACGATCTCGCCCACCTTGTCGAGCGGCAGTTTCGAGTTGGTCGCCTTGATCCACAGCGCGGCCGCGGCGCGGCGGTCCTTGTTGACGATCTCGGTCGCCTCGCGAAAGGCGGCGATCAGCGCCTTGTAGAGGACCGGATTGCGCTCGCGAAAGCTCGCCGACGTCCACGCCACCGTGAAAATGCGCGGGCCGTCCATCGCGTCGTACGAATTGAGGATGGTCCTGATGCCCGGCTGGTCGAGTTGCTGCTGCTGGAACGGCGGCACGCCGAACACGCAGGTCACGCCGGCGCTGCCGCTCATGATGGCGATGGTCGCGTCGGGCGGCGACATCGACACGGTGAGCGGATCGAGCTTGGCGTAGTTCGCCTGGCCGTACAGCTTCGCCGCCGCCATCTGCAGCATGACCGCCTGGATCGAGACCTTGACGGCCGGAACGGCGACGCGGTCGTCCTCGGTGAGATCGGCGATGCTGGCGACCTTCGGGTTGCGGGTGTTGAGCCAGATCGGCTGCGAGCTGAGCGCCGAGATGCCGCGCACCTCGTTGGGCGTGCCCCGCGTGCGTCCCCATAGCGTGAGCAGGCCCGGGGCGCCGCCGGCGACGATGTCGAGCCGGCCGGCGATCAGCGCGTTGTTCATGGCGTCCGGCCCGTTGAACAGGTCCCAGGATACGGTCACGTCGCCGAGCCCAAGGGCGCGCGCGTGCTTCTCGATCAGCTTCTGGTCCTCCATGACGTTGAACTGGAGGTAGCCCATGGAAAATTGCCGCGCCAACCTGATTTCCTTCGCCTGCGCGGCGGCCGGCTGCGGCGCAAATTGCGCCGCCGCCAGCAGGCAGGCCGCGACGGCCAAGGCTGTCTGTCTCATGCGCGGGCTCCATTCGTTTCCGCCCAGGTCGTCACGGGCGCGCCGTCGTCGTCGAAGAACCGCGTCGCCATGACCTGGCAGCGCTTGACCAGGCGATGCTCGTCGGGCCGGTAATCGGCGATCGCATTGTGGATGGTGCCGAAATTCTCCCACATCAGGACCTCGCCTTCCTGCCAGCGGTGCACGTAACGATATTTGTCCTGAAGCTGATGCGCGAACAGGAGCTCGAGCAGCCGGTCGCTCTCGTCCGGCGCAAGCTCGTTGATCCTCACCGCATAGCCCGGGTTGGCGTACAGCACCTTGCGGCCGGTGATCGGGTGGGTCAGCACGATCGGGTGCGACACCGGCGGCCGCGCCTGGCGTTGCGCCGCGCTGAGCGGCGCCCGCGTGCTGCCCGGGCGCCTGCGCATCATCTCCCAGAACTTGTTGAAGTCGTGCAGCGCGGTGAGGCCGGCGAGGCGCGCCTTCAGGTCGGCCGGCAGGTCGTCATAGGCGGCGTGCATGTTGCCAAATTCGGTCGCGCCGAGCGCCACGCCGTCGCGGCGCGGGACCTTGATGGCGTAGAGCACGTTGGCGAAGGCGATCACGCGGCTGTACGACATGTCGGTGTGCCACTCCTGCCCGGCGTCGGCCAGCCCGATCGGCTTGCCGTTCTCCACGATGTTGGACAGGATCATGACCTCGGGGATGCCCGGCTCCTGATAGACGTTGGACACATGCACTTCCAGTTCGCCGAACCGGGCGCTGAAGTCCCGCAGCTGGCGCCCCGACAATTGCTGGCGCGGGAAGCGGATGACGCCATATTGGCCGAGCGCGTGCAGAACCGCGTCGACCTCTCCGCTTGCGATGCCGTTCGCGAGGTCGAGCCCCTCGATGGTCGCGCCGAGGCCTTGGCCGCTTGGGATTATCTGCATGCCCTTTCTCCCGTGTCCTATGCGGCGGATGATTTGGATTCCGCGTGCCGGTCGGCGAGCAGCCGGTCGTAGTTGAGCACCGCCTGCAGCAGCACCTGCGCGCCCATGGCGCACTGCTCCTTCGAGGTGAGCTCGGCCTCGTTGTGGCTCACGCCGTTGCGGCACGGCACGAAGATCATCGCGGTCGGTGCGACGCGCGCCACGTAGGCGGCGTCGTGCCCGGCGCCCGACACCATGTCGCGCACCGTATAGCCCGCGTCCTTGCCGGCCGTCCGCACCGCCGCGACGCAATCCGCGTCGAAGCGCACCGGCGGCTGGTCCCAGATTTTCTTCACCGCCACGCCGAGGCCAAGCGGAGTGCAGATGTCGTCGACCGCGCGCATGAATGTTTGTTCCATCGCGTCGAGCGTCGCCAGCTCGGGATGGCGCAGGTCGGCGGTAAAAAACACCTCGCCCGGCACCACGTTGGGCGAGTTCGGCTTCACCTCCATGGAGCCCACAGTGCCGACCGCGAGCGGCGCGTTCGCCAGGGCGATCCGGTCGACCTCCTCGACCACCCGGGCGGCGCCGAGCAGCGCGTTCTTGCGCAGCCGCATCGGCGTCGCGCCCGTGTGGGCGTCCTGGCCGGTCACCGTGACCTCGTACCAGCGCATGCCCTGCACGCCGGTGACCGCGCCGATCTCCTTGCCCTCCGCTTCGAGGATCGGCCCCTGCTCGATGTGCAGTTCGAACATGGCGGACAGTTTTCGCGCCCCGCACCGCTCGGGCCCGCGATAGCCGATCGCCTCGAGCGCCTCGCCGAAGGCGACGCCGGCGCGGTCCCGGCGTGCCGCCGCCCAGGCGCGGTGGAACACGCCGGCGTACACGCCCGAGGCGATCATCGCCGGGGTGAAGCGCGCGCCTTCCTCGTTGGTCCAGTTCACCACCTCGATCGGCGCGAAGGTCTCGTACCCGGCCTCGACCATGGTGCGCAGCGCCTCGAGCGCGCCCAGCACGCCGAGCACGCCGTCGAATTTTCCGCCGGTCGGCTGGGTGTCGAGGTGGCTGCCCATGGCGATCGGCGCCAGGTCGGCGCGCTGCCCCGCGCGCCGCGCGTACATCGCCCCCATGTCGTCGATCGCGACCGTGCAGCCGAGCCCCTCGGCGCGCGCCTTGAACCAGTCGCGCACCTGCCGGTCGAGATCGGTCAGGGTGAGGCGGCAGATGCCGCCCTTCGCCGTGCCGCCGATCGCGGCCGTCTCCATCAGCTCGCCCCACAGGCGCTCGCCGTCGATGCGCAGGTTGGTCATCTCTCATCCACCCTCGTGGTGAGGAGCGTCGCGCAGCGACGCGTCTCGAACCATGGCCGCGGGCGCGTCGCATGCTTCGAGACGCCCTCGCTTCGCTCGGGCTCCTGAGCATGAGGCCGCATTATGAGGCCGCGCGGCGTTCAATTCCAAATACTGCGGCGGCGAATTTCGGATAGGTGTCGGCAAGCCCCGGCGCCACCACCTCGCGCATCAGGCGCAGAGTTTCCGTCGACGGCGGTGGTGTCGTTGGCACCTCGTCCGGGCGGTCGAAGTCGAAGCCGGTATGGGCGACGATCTCCTCGACGCTGTGGCCGGGGTGCACGCTGGCGAGGCGGAAGCGCCGGCGCGCGCGGTCGAAGGCGAACAGGCAGCGGTTGGTGACGAGCGCGATCGGCCCGCCCGGGCGGTGGACGTTCGGCGCGCTGGTGCCCGGCGCGCTGATGAAATCGACCTTGGGCACCAGCGTGCGGCGCGTGTGCTCGAGCCGGAACAGGATCACCCGCGGCACCACGTAATAGAGGTAGGCCGAGCCGAACGAGCCCGGGAAGCGGGCTGAGGGCTTCGCGTAGTCGCCGACGCTCACCAGGTTGATGTTGGCCTCGCCGTCGATCTGGCCGCCCGAGAGGAAGAACACGTCGACGCGGCCCTGGCCGGCGCAGTCGAACAGCTCGCGGCCGCCGTCGGTGAAGAAGTTGTGCGTGCGGCTGCCGAGCACCGAGACGTAGGGGCGGCCGTGGCCGCGCTCGCGGCACAGCATGGCGGCGAGCGCCGGGATGGGCGAGGCGTTGCCGACCGCGACGTGGCGCGCGTCGCCGATCAGGCCGGCGATGACGTTCGCCAGCAGCTCCTCGTCGCGGCAGGCCTCAGGCGGCGCGCCGCTCATGCACGTACCGATCGAGGTAGCGGGCAAAGCCGTCGGGCGTCGCGGCGAGGCGGGCGTATTCGGCGAGGTGCGCGTCGTCCGCCGGATAATGGTCGGGCAGCGGCAGCGGCCAGGCGCCGCGCGGCGCCACCGCGACCGCCTCGAGGTAGAAGCCGCCCAGCGTGCCGGCGGCGAGCAGCGGGTCTTCGAGCAGGTTGCCGTCGTGCAGCTTCTCGACCGTCGCCACGGTCTTGCCGGCCGCATGCGCCATGAGAACCAGGTCGCGCTGCTGGCCGATCCACACGTTGCCGTCGCGGTCGGCCATGGGCGCGTGGAACAGGGTCACGTCCGGCTTGAGCGCCGGCAGCAGCACGATCGGGTCGTCCGCGCCGAAGGGATTCTCGATCACGCGCCAGTCCGCCCGGTGCGCCAGCACGTCGGAGCCGATCAGGCCGCGCAGCGGCATGAACGGCACGCCCTTCTCGCTCGCCTGCAGGGCCGCGTGCAGGGCCGGGCAGGTCGAGTCCTTCATGGCGATGGCGCCGGCGGTGATGGCCGCGGTGAAGCGCGGGGCCGGGCCGAACTCGCCGAGGCTCACCGCCGCGGCCTCGACGCCCGCGACGCAGCCGGCCCCGATCAGCAGGTCCGCCTGCAGGGTCGAGGTCGGCACCGCGATCAGCCGCAGGCCCTTGGCGCCGCGCCGGATCAGCGCGCGGGTCGCCTCCATGGCGACGCCGGCGCCCTCGCGCGGGATCAGCAGGGTTGTCCCGTCGGCAATCGGGGCGAGCGCTTCATCGAGCGTGCGGGCCAGCAATGGCATCGGCGGCCTCCTGGTCGAAACCCGGCACGCAATATAGTACATTCGCGCCGCGTTGACTCCCTCTCCCCGC
Organism: Xanthobacteraceae bacterium; assembly: GCA_035636455.1. Lineage (GTDB taxonomy): Bacteria > Pseudomonadota > Alphaproteobacteria > Rhizobiales > Xanthobacteraceae > AP-16. Next base: position 3,509 of record DASPZC010000216.1, on the reverse strand, counting down.
TTGCGGGGAGAGGGTCGGGGTGAGGGCGCCTCAATGACTGCGCGTTGGTCTCAGAGGCCCCCTCACCCGGATCGCTTCGCGATCCGACCTCCCCCCGCAAGCGGGGAGAGGTAAAACAAGAGAGGGGAAACGAGCATGCGGAAATTATCGATTGCACTGGGCGCCGCGGTCGCGCTCGTGGCCGCGCCGGCCTTCGCCCAAGGTTCGGCGAAGATCGGCTTCGTCGACACCTTCAGCGGCCCGACCGCGGTGATCGGCAACGACATGCGCAACGCCTTCGAGCTGGCCCTCGATCATCTCGGCCGCAAGATGGGCGGGCTGCCGGTCGAGGTCGTGTACGAGGACGACCAGCAGAAGCCCGAGGTCGGCAAGCAGAAGACCGAGAAGGTGATCCAGGCCGACCGCGTCAACTTCATCACCGGCTACATCTGGTCGAACGTGCTGCTCGCGTCGCTCAAGCCGGCGGTCGACTCGCAGACCTTTCTGATCAGTTCCAATGCCGGCCCCTCGCAGATCGCCGGCGAGCTGTGCTCGCCGTTCTTCTTCTCGACCTCGTGGCAGAACGACCAGACGCCGCAGGCGATGGGCGAGTACCTCAATCAGAAAGGCGTCAAGACGGTGTTCCTGATCGGCCCGAACTACGCGGCCGGCAAGGACATGCTGGCCGGCGTGCAGGCGACCTACAAGGGCACGATCGTCGGCCAGGAGTTCACGCGCTGGCCCGACCAGCTCGACTTCTCGGCCGAGCTGTCGAAGGCGCGCGCCGCCAAGCCCGACGCCGTGTTCGTGTTCTACCCGGGCGCGGCCGGCGTGCAGTTCCTCACCCAGTTCGGCCAGGCCGGCCTCAAGGGCCAGATCCCGCTCTACACCGCCTTCACCATCGACGCGCTGACGCTGCCGCTGCAGAAGGACCTCGCGCTCGGCGTGCCGGGCGCGCAGCAATGGGTCAACGACCTGCCCAACGCGGCCAACAAGAAGTTCGTCGCCGACTTCCGCGCCAAGCACGGCCACTATCCGTCGTTCTATGCCGCCCAGACCTACGACGCCGCCAACCTGATCAACAGTGCGGTGGTGGCGGCGAAGGGCGATCTCACCAACAAGGACGCCATGCGCGCGGAGATGCGCAAGGCCAACTACGCCTCGGTGCGCGGGCCGTACAAATACGGCAACAACCATTTCCCGATTCAGAACTTCTACCTGCAGGAAACGGTCAAGGACGCCGACGGCAATTACACGCTCAAGACCTCCGCCACCATCCTCAAGGACGACCAGGACAAGTTCCACGACAAGTGCCCGATGAAGTGGTAGCGCCTCTTCACCTCTCCCCGCTTGCGGGGAGAGGTCGACGGCCGAAGGCCGTCGGGTGAGGGGGCGTCGACGCAAAGCGCACTTCCTCCGACGCCCCCTCACCCCGACCCTCTCCCCGCAAGCGGGGAGAGGGAGCCCGCGCCGAGCGCGGAGGGTCTCGCCCATGCTGCTCTTTCTCGAACAGTGCCTGAATGGGCTGCAGTTCGGCCTGCTGCTGTTCCTGCTGGCGGCGGGGCTGACGCTGGTGTTCGGCATCATGGACCTCGTCAACCTGGCGCACGGCTCGCTCTACATGATGGGGGCGTATTTCGCCGCGACCTTCGCGGAGCGCACCGGCAGCTTCGTCCTCGGCAGCCTGATGGCGCTCGCCGCCACCCTCGCGCTCGGCATCGTCGTCGAGATGGTGGCGCTGCGCCGGCTGTACGGGCGCGACCATCTGGATCACGTGCTCGGCACGTTCGGGCTGATCCTGTTCTTCAACGAGCTGGTGCGCCTGGTGTGGGGACCGGCCGGGCTGAGCCTGCCGCTGCCCGCCTGGCTCAACACCTCGATCGAGCTGATCCCCGGCGTCTACTACCCGACCTACCGGGTCGCCATCATCGTGGTGGCGCTCGTCGTCGCGCTCTTTCTTTATCTGGTGGTGATGCGCACCCGGGTCGGCATGCTGATCCGCGCCGGCGCCTCCAACCGCGAGATGATCGGCGCGCTCGGCATCGACATCAAGCTGCTCTACACCCTGGTGTTCGGGCTGGGCGCCGCGCTCGCCGGCCTCGCCGGGCTGATGCAGGCGCCGATCCTCACCGTGCAGATCGGCATGGGCGAGAACATCCTGATCCTCGCCTTCGTGGTCATCGTCATCGGCGGCATCGGCTCGATCCGCGGCGCCTTCATCGCCGCCGTGTTCGTCGGCCTGGTCGACACCGTGGGCCGCGCGTTCCTGCCCGACCTGCTGCGCTTGGTGCTCAGCCCCACTGCCGCCTCGACCGCCGGCCCCGCTCTCTCCTCGATGCTGATCTACCTGCTGATGGCGGTCGTGCTGGTGGTGCGGCCGGCCGGCCTGTTTCCGGCCGCCGGCCGATGAGCGGACATGTCTTGAACCCGCGCACGCTCGTCGTCGCCGCCTTCATGGCCATGCTCGTTCTGCTGCCGCTCTACACGCAGATGACCGGCAACGCCTTCCTGCTCACGCTGTTCACCCGCATCGTCATCCTGGCGCTCGCCGCCTCCAGCCTCAACCTTCTGCTCGGCTACGGCGGCATGATGAGCTTCGGCCACGCCGCCTATCTCGGCATCGGCGGCTATGCCATCGGCATCCTCGCCGACGGCGGCATCACGTCGGGCTTCGTGCAATGGCCGATCGCGCTCGGCGTGTCCGCGCTGTTCGCCTTCGTCATCGGCGCCCTGTGCCTGCGCACCCGCGGCGTCTATTTCATCATGATCACGCTCGCCTTCGCGCAGATGATCTATTACGTCGCCTCCGGGCTCGACGCCTATGGCGGTGACGACGGCCTCACCATCTACCGCCGCAGCCGCTTCGCCGGGCTGATCGACCTGAACGACAAAATCCAGTTCTATTATCTGTGCCTGGCGCTGCTGCTCATCTGCCTGTACGGCCTGTGGCGGCTGGTGAACGCGCGCTTCGGCCTCGTCATCCGGGGCGCGCGCTCGAACGAGCGGCGCATGCGCGCCATCGGCTTTCCGACCTACCGCTACAAGCTCGCCTGCTTCGTCATCGCCGGGACGCTGTGCGGCCTCGCCGGCGCGCTGCTCGCCAACCATACCGATTTCGTCAGTCCGGCGATGATGTACTGGACGCGCTCGGGCGATCTCATCGTCATGGTGGTGCTCGGCGGCATGGGCTCGCTGTTCGGTCCGCTGATCGGCGCCGTCGCGCTGCTCGTGCTCGAGGAGGCGCTCTCGCGCGTCACCGAATATTGGCAGATCATCCTCGGCCCGCTGCTGCTCCTCGTCGTGCTGTTCGCGCGCGGCGGCATCGTCGGCCTGATCGCGAGGGCGCAACGTGGCTGACGCGCTGCTCGAGGTCGACGGTGTGTCGAAGCGCTTCGGCGGCATCGTCGCGGCCGAGGCGATCGTGCTCGACGTCAAGCCGGGCGAGCTGCACGCGGTCATCGGCCCGAACGGCGCCGGCAAGACCACGCTGATCGCTCAGCTCACGGGCGAGGTGGCGCCGGATTCCGGGT
>DASPZC010000215.1:0-4513 GCA_035636455.1 Xanthobacteraceae bacterium | reverse complement strand
GGGCTCGCTCGCGATCTCGGTCGAAAACCGCGCACGCTCGAGCTTGAGCGGCTTGAGCTCGGCGGTCACCGCCTTGTCGAGCTTTTGGGCGGCGCGCCGGCGCGCAGCAGACAGTGCTTCGGCGCGCCCGCGATAGCGATCCTCGGCTTCGCGCGCGCTCGCCTCCAACCGCGCCAGCTCCTCGGCGCCCGCATCAATCGTCGCGAGGTCGGCGGCGTAGCGGGCGGCGAGCGCGGCCAGCTCGTCGACCGCGACGTTATACTTGCGGCCGGCGGCGCGCAGCGCGAACAGCCGCTCCTCGATGCGCTCCAGCTCGCGCGGGTCGTGGTCGGCGATGCGCAGCGCCGTCTCGAGCTGCGCGCGCGCGTCATCGAGCGCGTGCAGCGCCGCGTCGAGCGCCTTGGCGGCCGGCTCGATGAGCGCCGGCGCCTGGGCGGCGCGCCGCTCCAGCCGGCGCACCGCCGCGCCGAGCGTCGGCACCGGCGAGCGCGGGCCGGCGAGCGCGTCGTGCGCGTCGCGCAAGTCCTCGGCGACCTTCTCGGCCTGCATCATGGCGGCGCGCCGCTCGGCGAGCGCGCTCTCCTCGCCCGCCGCCGGCGCCAGAAGCTTCAATTCCTCGACCGCGTGGCGCAGCCAGTCCGCCTCGCGATGCGCCCGCTCGACGCGGCCGCGATGCAGCTCGGCCGCCTCGACCGCCGCGCGCCAATCGGTCCACGCCCGCCCAACCTCCGTCACGTCGCCCTCGAGGCCGGCATAGGCGTCGAGCAGGACGCGGTGCGTCGCCACGTCGACGAGCGCCCGCTCGTCGTGCTGGCCATGGATTTCGACCAGCGCTGCGCCGAGCTGCTTGAGCACCTGCACGCTGACCGGCTGGTCGTTGACGAAGGCGCGGGTGCGGCCGTCGGCGAGCTGGATGCGGCGCAGGATGAGCTGGTCGTCGGGCGCGATGTCGTTGGCGGCAAGAAGCGCGCGGGACGCGTGGCCGGGCGCAACGTCGAACACCGCCGTCACCTGCCCCTGCTCGACCCCGTGGCGCACCACGCCGGCATCGCCGCGCGCGCCCAGCGCCAGCGCGAACGCATCGAGCAAAATGGTCTTGCCGGCGCCGGTCTCGCCGGTGAGCACGGAGAGGCCGGACGCGAAATCGATATCGAGCCGTTCGATCAGGACGATGTCGCGGATCGACAGCCGGGCCAGCATGAGCGTGGAGCCTGTCTCGGAGCTTGGATGCAGCGCGCCCTCAAAGGCCGAGCTTCCTGAACGCCCGGGTCATCCACGAGCCCGGGTCCTCGCGCGGTTCGAATCCGCCGGTCTTCACCAGGGCATAGGCGTCCTTGTACCAGCGGCTGTCGGGGAAGTTATGCCCGAGCACCGCCGCGGCGGTCTGCGCCTCGCCGGCGATGCCGAGCGCGATGTACACCTCGGCGAGGCGGTAGAGCGCCTCTTCGACGTGGCGCGTGGTCTGATATTGCGTCACCACCACCTTGAAGCGGTTGATCGCGCCGACGTAGTCGTGCCGCTGCTGGTACCACCGGCCGATGTCCATTTCCTTGCCGGCGAGGTTGTCGCGCGCGACGTCGACCTTCTTCTTCGCGCTCACCGCATATTCGCTGTTGGGAAACTTGCGCGCCACCTCTTCGAGCGCCTGCACCGCCCGCTCGGTGCGCCCCTGCTCGCGCGAGATGTCCGGTATCTGGTCGAAATAGGACGAGCCGATCAGATATTGCGCATAGGCGGCGTCCGAGCTTCCCGGGTGCAGCGTGACGTAGCGCTTGGCCGCGGTGATCGCCTCGTCGTAGTCGCGGCCCTCATAGTAGGCGTAGGCCGACATGATCAGCGACTTGCGCGCCCATTCCGAATAGGGATGCTGCCGGTCGACTTCCTCGAATTTTTTCGCCGCGGTCTTGTAGTCGTGCTTGGTGTTGAGGAGGAAGAGCCCCTCGTTATAGAGCCGGTCGGCGGGGTCGTCGGAGATCGCGGCGTCCTTGTCGCCGAACAGGCTGCAGGCGGGCAGCACGGCGAGCGCCAGCGCCAGCGCGGCCATGCGCGCGAACGCCTGCCCGGCCCGCCCCGCTCGAGTAGGGTTGACTGACACCGACCGCATAAGAACGAATAAGCCCCGTCTCCGCACGCGCAGGTACTACCCGAAAACCGGCACGCCGATCAATCGCTTATGCAGACATTCGGCCGGGAATAAGGCGGGTGGGGCCGTGCCCCGGGCGCAGCGCAGCACGAAGTGATGCGCTGCAGACCCGGGGTCCAGGATCCGCCCGCAACCGGGACCCCGGATCAGCGGTGCACCGCTGCGCGCTGCACCGCGTCCGGGGCACAAGCCCGTATGTGAATCAGGAAACCTCCGCCCCAAAGGCGGGCGCGACGAGGCCGGCGACCACGTCGGCATGGGCGCGCACGCGGGGCGCGCGCTCCTCGACCACGGTCCAGGCGCTCGGATCGGCGATCAGCGCCGAGAGCACCGCGTGGTTGAGCTTGTGCCCGCCGCGCACCGAGCGGTAGGCGCCGAGGATGGGCGCGCCGGCGAGCGACAGGTCGCCGATCGCGTCGAGCGCCTTGTGGCGCACGAACTCGTCGGCAAAGCGCAGGCCGTCCGGATTGAGCACCCGGTCCTCGGCGACGACGAGCGTGTTGTCGAGCGAGGCGCCGAGCGCGTAGCCGGCGCTCCACAGCTTGCCCACGTCGCGCATGAAGCCGAAGGTGCGCGCGCGCGCGATGTCGCGGCGGAAGGCGGCGGGCTCGACGTCCAGCGCGAGCGCCTGCCGGCCGATCAGGGGATGGTCGAAGTCGATCTCCACTTCCACCCGGAAGCCGCGCTCATACGGGCGCAATTCGCCGTAGGCATCGTCCTTGATGATGCGCACCGGCTTGAGCACCTTGGTGAAGCGCCGCGGCGCCGGCAGGGTGACGATGCCGACCTGATCGATCGCCGCAACGAACGGCGCGGCGCTGCCGTCCATGATCGGCGCTTCCGGCCCGTCGAGCTCGACGACGGCGTTGTCGACGCCGAGCCCGCACAGGGCCGCCATGATGTGCTCGATGGTGGAAATCCCCGGGCCGTTGTCGTCGCCCAGGACGGTGGCAAGCTCGGTCGCGGTGACCGAGCGGGCATTGGCGCGAATCTCCCGATCCGGCCGGCCGTCGGCGCCGCAGCGCACGAACACGACCCCGGTGCTCGCATCGGCTGGATGTAACGTGAGGGTGACCGGGAGGCCTGTGTGAACGCCGATACCGGCGACCGTGGCCCGTCTACGAAGCGTGGTCTGCTTACCCGCTTTCATCCGCTACGTTCCGCAACCCCGTCGACCGAGTACGCTCGACACATTGAGCGCGCCATGGCCGATCCGACCCCGCAGGCTTGCGTTCGCCGTAAATAGTGGAGAGAAGTTGCGGACTGAAGGTCGTCCGCCGCCGTCCCCCGTGGCGAAGAGCCCCTGTACAGATTCACCATACCGACGCCGCGGAATAAGGCCAATTCACGGTTTTTTACTGACTGTTACCATCGCCGCGCCGCGACTTTGTCCATTTGTTTGGGGGCTTCGCCAACCGACACGGGGCGTCGTCCCCGCGAAGCACGCCCCCGCGCAGGCGGAGGGCGGCGACCCTGACCACCGGCGGAGCAAGTGTTTGCACGAACTGGTGTTCATGGATTCCGGGTTCACGGCGGAGCCTGCCCTCGCGGAGGCGAGGGGCCGCGACCCGGAATGACACGTCGGAGAATGTGGCTTCCGCTCAGTTCGCCTGGCGGCGCAGGAAAGCCGGGATCTCCAGTTGATCCTCGTCGATCGAGTTATGCACAGGGGCCGGGCGGCCATGGTGGTCGAGCCCCTGCGGGGCCGGGCGCGGCGGCGCCGCACGCTTGGCATATTCGGACACCGGCTCCTGCGGAGCCTGGGGCCGCGATTCGGGCGGCCGCGGCGCGGGTATCCGGGTGGCCACCGGAACGGGTTTGCGGGGTTCCGGAGCCGGCGCCGGCGCGGCCGCCTCGTCGTCCTCACGCCGGCCGAGCCCGACCGAGGCGAGGCGCTGCAACAGCGACATGCGCCGCTTGTCCGGGGTTGCCCGCTCGGGCGCGTCGCCGCGGCTTGCCCGCAGCTCGTTCTGCGCCGGCAGCGGCAGGTCCTCGATGCGCGGCATGCGCGGCCGCACCGGCGGCCGCTCGGCCTGCGGCGGGATGAAGGCCTGCGAGGCCGGCTGCTCCGCGGCGGAGGGGATCGCCTGGTCGTCGACCGGATCGAGGAACAGGGACGGCTTCGGCGGCATCGGCCGGATGGTCACGTCTTCGATCGCGGCGGCCGGCGGAAGTTGCGGCGGCGCGGAGGGCCGTGCCGGCGCCCGCGCGGTTTCGGTCGGCGCGCCGGCGCGCTGCGGCGCTTCGCCCTGCTCGATCCGCTCGGCGAGCCGCTGCGTGTTCGAGCGCAGTTTTTGCGTCAGCTCGGCCAGGCGCGAATCGATCGATCCCCCCTGCGTGGCGCTGACGATCTGGTCGATGCCGGTCGCC
>DASPZC010000214.1:0-2989 GCA_035636455.1 Xanthobacteraceae bacterium | reverse complement strand
GCTGTTGCCGCTGGCCTTGATCTGGTTCGGGCTCGGCATCCCCTCGCTGGTGTTCGTCATCGTGCATTCGGTGCTGTGGGCGGTGGCGCTCAACACGCTGAGCGGCTTCCGCAGCGTGCCGGAGACGCTGCGCATGAGCGGGCGCAATTTCGGCCTGAAAGGCGCGCGCTACGTCGGCCTGATCCTGATCCCGGCAGCGTTCCCCTCGATTCTCGCCGGGCTGAAGATCGGCTGGGCCTTCGCCTGGCGCACCTTGGTCGCCGCCGAGCTGGTGTTCGGCGTCTCCTCGCGCTCGGGCGGGCTCGGCTGGTACATCTTCGAGGCGCGCAACGAGCTCGAGACCGCGCGGGTGTTCGCCGGCCTGTTCGCCGTCATCCTCATCGGTCTCGTGATCGAGGCGGTGATCTTCCGCGCCATCGAGGCGCGCACGGTCACGCTGTGGGGGATGCAGCGGTGACAACCGGGGCGAACAATTCGTGCGGCGCGGCGAGGCCGCGCAGCTGGTGCGTGCCGAGCGACCGCAACGGCCCGCCGTACGCGCGCGCGAATTCGTCGCTGACCACGATCGGCAGATTCAGCGTTTTCGCGACCGCCTCCACCCGGCTGACCAGATTGACCGCCGGCCCGATGACGGTGAAATCGAGACGATCCGCGGCGCCGATGTTGCCGTAGATCACCGTGCCGGCATGCAGCGCGACGACGATCTGCAGCGGCGGCTCGCCCGCCGCGGCAAGCTCGTCGCCGAGCTCGCGCACCGCCGCGAGCGCCTCGACCGCCGCCTCGAGCGCGTGGCGCGCGGCCTCGGCGGCGGCGCCCGGCGTTTCGATCGGGAAGATCGCCAGCAGGCCGTCGCCGATGAATTTCAGGATCTCGCCGCCGTGGTCGTGAATGGCCTTGGCCTGCGCGTCGAACAGCGCGTTGAGCAGCGCGATCATTCGCTCGCCCGGAAGACGGTCGGAGCGCTCGGTGAAGCCGCGCAGATCCGAGGACCACAGCACGGCGCTGATCTCCTCGCCGGCGCCGCGGCGGATCTGGCCCGCCAGCACCCTCTGACCGGTCTTGGCGCCCAGATAGGCATTGAGCACGTTGCTGGCGATCGAGCGCTGGCTGTACATGTCGGCCACGACCGGCAGGCGCTGCGACACGCGCGTCAGGTCGGCGATCTCCGGTTCGGCGAATCCGCCCGGCCGGTCGGTCACGTAACTGACCATGTAGTTGTAGCCGCCGTGCGCGCCGGCGACGGGCAGCGCCAGATAATCGGTGGCGCCCTGCGCCTTGAGATCGTGCAGGATCGGGAAATCGAGCACCGCGTCGGCGACGTCGATCCGGCGCCGCAGCGTTTCGCCGCCCACGACCACCCGCCGGACGGGGTTTTCCTCGTCGCGGATCAGGTCCCTCACCTCGTGCGCAATCAGCGTCTGCACCGTCTGGCCGGTGGTGCGGAACCAAACGAAGGTGGCGCCGAGAAATTGCGGATGCAGGGTGGTGCTGTGCATGGTCACGCGCAGCAGCGGCAGCCCGGTCGCCAGCATGCGCCAGGCGAACTCGTCGAATGCGCGCGCCCCGGATGCAATGCGGCGCGCCGGTCCGACCAGCCACTCGGCGACCCCATCGAGGCTGCCATGGGCCGGGCGCTCGGCCGGAGGCCGCTCGACCACCTCCACGGTCGGCTGCAGCCGCGGGTCGAATCGGAGCGGCGCGGGCCGGGGATCAGCCATGGGTCGGCGCTTCGGGAGCGACCGGAGCAAAACGATCAGCGCTACACGCCCGCGTCACCATGCCGCCCGCCACGCTCGCTCCGGATCATCGCTTTTGATGCAGACATCCGCTTGCTACAGTTTCCGAATGGCTGCCCGCGGCGGTATCGATAGCGGGCCGAGGAGCCCATGTCCAACGTACGATCGCAATTGACCGTATCGCTGTGGCGCGGCGGCGAGGACGGCCGCTACCAGAGCTATCAGGTCCCGCTGCGCGAGAACCAGACCGTGCTCGACGTGGTGACCTGGGTGCAGCGCAATGTCGATTCGTCGCTCGCGTATCGTTTCGCCTGCCGGGTCGGCATGTGCGGCTCCTGCGCCATGACGGTCAACGGGCGGCCGCGCTGGACCTGTCGAACCCATGTGTCGCGGGTCGCCGACGACGGCCGGCTGGAGATCGGACCGCTCGAGAACCTGCCCCTGATCAAGGACCTCGCCGCCGACATGCGGCCGTTCTTCGAGAAATGGCAGCAAGCCAAGGGCGTATTCGCGCCCGCGAAGACGCGCGCGGATCCGATCGAGGCGATCGAGCCGGGCAGCGGGGCGCGCACCGCCGCCGACGCGGCGATCGAATGCATCAACTGCGGCGTCTGCTACGCGGCCTGCGACGCGGTGCGCTGGAATCCGGAGTATCTCGGGCCCGCGGCGCTCAATCGCGCCTGGACGCTCGTCAACGACGTGCGCGATGCCGGAAACGCCGCGCGCCTGGAGGCGGTCGCGAAAAACGGCGGCTGCCACGCCTGTCATTCGCACCAATCCTGCCAGGAGCTCTGCCCGTTGGCGCTCAACCCGACTGCCTCGATCGCCGGCCTCAAGCGTCGCACCATGCAGGCGTTCCTCAAGGGCGAGATCGCCGCATGAACGTACGCCTCTATGTCTGGCAGCGCGCGACCGCGGCCGTCATGGTGCCGCTGATCGCGGTGCATCTGGCGGTGATTTTCTATGCCACGCGCAACGGGCTGACCGCAGTCGACATTCTCGGCCGCACGCGCGGCAGCATGGCGTGGGGGTTGTTCTATTCCGCATTCGTCGTCGCCGCGGCGATCCACGCGTCGATCGGCGTGCGCACGATCCTGATCGAATGGTCGCCGCTCAGAGCCGGCAGCGCCGGGATTTTCGCGACGCTGTTCGGCTCGCTGCTGCTCGCGCTCGGGCTTTTGGCCGTCGCGGCCGTGGTGCTGCCATGATGCGCGCCCGGCTCCGACATCGCCGGCATCTGCTGTGGAACGCGG
>DASPZC010000213.1:0-4260 GCA_035636455.1 Xanthobacteraceae bacterium | reverse complement strand
GGCGATGCGCTCGAGCGCGATGGCGGCGTCGGACAGGCTCATGCTACAACGCCGATCAACATTCTACACCGCCCTCATGCTGAGGAGCGCCCGAAGGGCGCGTCTCGAAGCATGGGCCCCTCGCGGTGCTTCGAGACGCGTCGCACGCAAGTCGGCTGCAGCCGACTTGCGCATCATGATGCCGATCTCGGGTAAACCCGAGATCGGTGCGACGTGTTCCGGCATCAATGGCCCTTGAGCATGGCAAGGGCGCGTTCGACGAATTCGTTGGTGTAGGTCTCGGCCAGCCGGATCGACGCGCGCGGGAAGGTCGGATCGCCCTCGGCCACAACGCGCAGCACGTTTTCGGCCGCGGCCTGCGTAATCTTGCCGTCATGCTGGAAATTGGGAAGGTTGTGCGCGACGATCGCGCGGAACAGGTCGAGATTGCCGCCGATATTTTCGGGCGGCAGCGTCTTGATGATCTCATCGACGCTCGCGTCGCGCATCCACAGCAGGGCCTTGACGACGGCGGTCGCCAGCGCCTGGCTGGTCTTCGGATATTTCTGCAAAAATTCGGCGTGGGTGTAGAGGCTGCCGGACGCATAGGGACCGCCGTAGATGTCGCGCGTGCCGGCAAGCGTGCGGCTGTCCGCGATGATGACGACGTCCCTGCTGGTGACCAGCTCGGTGATCACCGGATCGAGGTTCGAGAGCGCGTCGAGATCCTGGCCGGTGCGCATGGCGGCGATGGCGCCGCTGCCGGTGCCGACCGCGATCACCGACACGTCGGTCGGCGCGAGGCCGGCCTTGGCCAGCAGGATGTTGAGGAAAAGGTGCGTGGCCGAGCCCGGCGCCGACACGCCGACCGTCTTGCCCTTGAGGTCGGCGACCGACTTGATGCGGTCGGCGCGCGCGGCGCGCACCGCGAGCGCGTTGCCGGGGATCTGGCCGTACATCGCGAAGGACTTGAGCGCGATGTCCTTCGGCTGAATCTGGATCGTGTGCTCGTAGGCGCCGGCGACCACGTCGGCGCCGCCGCTCACCAGCGCCTGCAGCGCCTTGGCGCCGGAGCCCGCCGAGATCAGCGTGATGTCGAGGCCCTGCTGCTTGAAGTAGCCGAGCTGGTGGGCGAGCAGCGGGGCGACGAAGAACATCTGCGTCGACACGCCGGCGATCGCGACGGTGACCTTCGGCTTCTCCAGGGTCTGCGCCGCCGCCGGCGTTCCCCAGCCGAGCGCGAGCGCGCCCGCAACAACAATCAGCCTGCGCGAGACCTTCATTCGCTGCTCCCCGAAGTGCTTGTTATGAGGTCGGTCGACAAGCCCGGATGATTGCGCAAGTATCCGGCCGCCACAAGGTCAGCGGGGCGGGGGCGGCGATGGAGCTTGGTCTCAAGGGCAAGGTTGCGGTGGTGACGGGCGCGAGCCGCGGCATCGGGGCGGGCATCGCGCGCGTGCTGGCGGGCGAGGGGGTCGACGTGCTCCTCGTCGCGCGCGATGCCGCCGCGCTGCGGGCGCGCGCCGAGGAGATCAAGTCGCGCCACCAGGTCGGCGCGCAGATTTTCTCCGCCGATTTGCGCGAGGAGGGCGCCGCATCCGCCTGCGTCGCGGCGGCGGTGCAATATTTCGGCGGCATCGACATCCTGGTGAATTGCGCCGGTGCCACCAAGCGCGGCGATTTCTTCAAGCTGACCGAGGACGACTGGCGCGACGGGTTCGCGCTCAAATTCCACGGCGCGGCGCGGCTGGCGCGCGCCGGCTGGCCGCACCTCAAGGCGCGCCGCGGCGCGGTGATCAACATCGTCGGCGTCGGCGCCCATACCCCGTCCGCCGAATTCACCATCGGCGGGTCGGTCAACTCGGCGCTGGCGCACTTCTCCAAGGCGCTCGCCGACATCGGGCACGGCGACGGGATACGGGTGAACGCGATTCATCCCGGCTATATCGAGACCGACCGGCTCGCCACCCGCATCGACAATTTCGCCCGCGAACGCAAGCTCGACCGCGACAAGGCGCGCCTGGAGCTGGCCCGCACCCTCGACGTCACCCGCTTCGGCACGCCGGAGGACATCGGCCGCCTCGTTGCGTTTCTCGCCTCCGAGGCCTCGTCCTACATCCACGGCGCCATCATCGACATCGACGAGGGCGTCACCAAGGGGATGTGAGGGAATCCCGGATTACGCTGCGCTCCATCCGGGCTACACGACCTTCTCAGTCCGTAGCTTCGCAACCGTCTCCGCATCCATGCCGACCTCGCGCAAAACCTCGTCGGTGTGCTGGCCGAGCGTCGGCGGTGCCCGGCGCACGGCGGCGGGCGTGTCGGCGAACTTGAACGGCACGCCGAGCATTTTGAGCGCGCCGACCGCCGGGTGATCGACCGTCTCGATCATCTCGCGCGCGAGCGTCTGCGGATCCTCCAGCGCTTGCGCGACCGAGTTGATGCGCCCGCACGGCACGCCGGCCGCCCGCAGCTTTTCGATCCAGGCCTCGGCGCGATCCTGCGCCAGCGCCGCCGCCACCATGGCGTCGACCGCGGCGCGGTTCTCCACCCGCGCCCGGTTGGCGGCGAAGCGCGCGTCCTGCGCCCACTCCGCATGCCCGAGCACGGCTGCGCAGCGCGCGAACTGGGCGTCGTTGCCGACCGCGAGCGCGATCACGCCGTCCGCCGTCGCATAGGTGGTGTAGGGCACGATGCTGGGATGGCCGTTGCCGAAGCGCGCGCCCTGGCGCCCGCAGGCGAGATAGTTCGACGCCACGTTGGCCAGCATGGCGAGCGAGGTCTCGAACAGCGACACCTCGACCTTCTGGCCGCGGCCGGTGCGATGGCGCGCGTTGAGCGCGGCCAAGATGGCGTTGCAGGCGAGCATGCCGGTGCACACGTCGACGATGGCGACGCCGTATTTGGTCGGGCCGCCGCCGGGCGCGCCGCAGATGCTCATCAGCCCGGATTCCGCCTGCAGGATGAAATCGTAGCCGGGCAGCGCCGCCTTGGGGCCGCTCGCGCCGTAGCCGGTGATGGCGCAGCGGATAAGCCGCGGCGCGTGCTGCTCGAACCACGCGTCGTCAAACCCCCACTTGTCGAGGGTGCCGAGCTTGAAATTGTCGATCAGCACGTCGGCGCGCTCGATGAGGCGCGCCAGCACCGCCTGCCCGGGCTTGCCGGCGAGGTTGAGGGTCAGCGAGCGCTTGTTGCGATTGACCCCGAGGAAATAGGCCGACTCAGCCACCGCGAACGGCGGCCCCCACGCGCGTGTGTCGTCGCCGCCCGGCGGCTCGACCTTGATCACGTCGGCCCCCATGTCGCCGAGCATCATGGTGCACAGCGGGCCGGCGAGAATGCGCGTCAGGTCGACGACGCGCACCCCGTCGAGGGCTCCCGGCGCCGACATGCGCTCAAGTCCGCTTGCGCCGCATCGACGGCGGCGCGTTGAGATCGCGCGCGCAGCCGTCGGCGTAGCGCTCGAGCTCGCGCTTGTTGCGCAGGCGGAATTTCTGGAAGTCGGGCTTGCGGCCTTCGAGGAACGCGTTCATGCCCTCGAGGCTCTCCTCCGAGCCCCACACGTGCGCCAGCAGCTCCATGCCGTGCTGCCACGACGCATAGAGCAGGTCGGATTCGAAATTGAGGTTCTTCTTGGTCATGCGCAAGGTCTGCGCGCTGTGCCCCTTCATGGTTTCGCACCAGCGCAAGGTTTCGGCCAACAAATCCTTCTGCGGCACGCATTTGTTGATGAGCCCGATCTCCGCCGCCTCCTTGGCGCCGAACTGCCGCGCGCAAAAAATCATCTCCCGCGCCAGGCGCTCGCCGATGATGCGCGGCAGGTACTGGGTCGCGCCGACCGTGGGGCAGGCGCCGACCTTGGCGCCGGTCTGGCCGAGCACCGCGTTGTCCGACGCGATGACGAGGTCGCACCACAGCGCAAGCTCGTGCCCGCCGCCCATGCACCAGCCGTTGACCATGGCGATCACCGGGATCGGCAGGCCGCGGATCGTCATGGCGAGCCCCTGCATGCGGTCGTTCCACATGCAGGCGTTGATCCAGTTGAGGCGTTTCATGGCGTAGAAGTCGCCGCCGGCCGAGAACGCCTTGTCGCCGGCGCCGGTCACCACCGCGCATACGATCGAGGGATCCGCGCGCGTCGATTTGAGCGCATCGATCATCTCGTCGAGGGTCTGCTCGCGGAACGCGTTGAGCACACGCGGCCGGTTGATGGTCACCCAGGCGACCTGGTCGCGGACCGCGTAGAGAATGTCGCCGTAACGCTTGCCGTTGGCGGCGCGC
>DASPZC010000212.1:0-6720 GCA_035636455.1 Xanthobacteraceae bacterium | reverse complement strand
TGCGCGTCTCCTCGCGCCGCGGCGGCATCGCGGCCGCCCTCGTCCTTTTTCTGACCGGGCTGTTCTTCGCCTGGCAGGCGCTTGCCCTCGACCTCGGCAGCATCGGCCTGCCGGGACCCGGGTTCTTTCCCTTCGCGCTCGGCGTGCTGCTGATGGGATTTGCCGCAACGATCGCCGGCGGCGCCGTGCTGCATCGGGCCGCGGGCGAGACGATCGAGCTCGGCCATCGCGACGTGCTCATCGGGCTCGCGACGCTTTTCGGCGCGTGCGTCGCCTTCGAGCCGCTCGGCGCCTACCTCACCCTCGGCCTGTTCAGCGCCGCCCTGCTGGTCCTGATCGGCCGTGTCCCGATCGTCGTCGCCGGCCTGTCGGCGATCGCCGGCATGATCGCGGTCTGGTATTTCTTCAAGGTGCTGCTGGGGTTGCAGCTTCCCGACGGTCCGATCGACACCGACGCGATGCAGAACTTCCTGACGGCCCTCATCCGTCGATAGGGGCGCCATGTCGGGCTTCGATCAGCTGGTCGCCGGGTTTGCCCTCGCCCTGTCGTGGAAGGGCCTCCTCTACTGCTTCATCGGCTGCCTGTGGGGCACGATCGTCGGCGTGCTGCCCGGTCTCGGTCCGCTCGCCGGGATGACCCTGCTGCTTCCCCTCACCTTCGGGCTCGAGCCGACCGTCGGCATCATCATGCTGACCGGCATTTTCTACGGGGCGATGTACGGCGGCTCCACCACCTCGATCCTGGTGCGCATCCCCGGCGAGGCGGCCTCGGTCGTCACCTGCATCGACGGCTACGAGATGGCGCGCCGGGGCCGCGCCGGGCCGGCGCTGATGATCGCCGCCGTCGGCAGCTTCATCGGCGGCACCTTCTCGATCCTCGGCCTGATGTTCATCACCCCACCGCTCGCCAAGGTGATGATCGAGATCGGCCCCTCGGTCGAGGTGATCCTGATGCTGCTGGCGCTCAGCGTGGTGACCGCGGTGTCCTCCGGCTCGCGCCTGAAGACCGCCACGATGGTGCTGCTCGGGCTTGCCATCGGCACGGTCGGCCTCGACAACCTGACCGGCACGCTGCGCTTCACCTTCGGCAACGTGGGGCTCGCCAGCGGCCTCTCCTTCACCTCGCTGGCCATCGGCCTGTTCGGGGTGTCCGAGATCCTGATCAATCTCGAGCAGACCGCGGCGGTCAAGGCGATCCAGCCGAAGCTGCGCGAACTGGTGCCGCGCTGGAACGACCTCAGGGAATCCGCGCCGGCCATCGGCCGCGCCTCGATCGTCGGCTTCATCTTCGGGGTCATCCCCGGCGTCAGCCACGTGGTGTCGACGTTCGTCTCCTACGCGCTGGAAAAGCGGTTTTCCAAACACCCCGAGCAGTTCGGCAAAGGCGCGATTGCCGGCGTCGCCGGACCGGAGACCGCCAACAACGCGGTCACCGGCACCGCGATGATCCCGCTGCTCGCGCTCGGCATCCCGTCGATCCCGGCGACCGCGATCCTGCTCTCGGCGCTCACCATCCACGGCGTGCAGCCCGGACCGCTGCTGCTCAAGGACCATCCGGAAGTCTTCTGGGGGCTCGTCGCCAGCATGTATGTCGGCAACGTGATCCTGCTGATCCTCAACCTGCCGCTGGTCGGCGTGTTCGTGAACCTTCTGCGCATCCCCTACACGTGGCTGGTGCCGATCATCCTCGTGGTGTCGGTCATCGGCGTCTACAGCGTCAATTTCAGCGCCGCCGACATCTGGATCATGGTCGTTTCGGGCGGCGTCGGCTACCTGCTGCGCAAGTTCGGCTACGAGATGGCGCCGCTGCTGCTTGCCCTCGTGCTCGGCGACCGGCTCGAGGAGAATTTCCGGCTCGCCTTGACCATGTCGGGCGGCAGCTACGCGACTTTCGCCGACAAGGCGGCGATTATCGTGCTGGCGTCGGCGGCCGCCCTGCTGCTGGTGGTACAAGGCTTCGCCTGGACGCTCGGCTATCGCAAATCCATGGCCGACGAGGTGAAGGGCGAATAGAATTGAGTTCACCCGGTAGTCCATCGCCGCCGTTTCGGTTAAGTTGCTGGCCGCCCGGATACGGGCGGACAAAGAAACGAAGTTGGGGGAGGGAATCGCATGTCCACGGTCAACGCCGGCGCGCGTCTCGATCGCTTGCCGATCTCGTCGTTCCATCACCGCATCTTCTGGCTGATCGGCGCCGGCATGTTCTTCGACGGCTACGACCTCTACATCGGCACGACCGTGCTGGGCGCCGCCCTCCAGAGCGGATTTTCCACCCTCGCCAAGAACGCGCAGTTCGTATCGCTGACCTTCGTGGGCATGACGATCGGCTCGCTCGTCGCCGGATTCCTCGGCGACCGCTACGGCCGGCGGTTCACCTACCAGTTCAATCTGCTGGTGTTCGGCCTCGCCTCGCTCGCCGCCGCCGTCGCGCCCGACATGGACACGTTGAACTGGGTCCGCTTCGTCATCGGGCTCGGCCTCGGCGCCGAGATCGTGGTGGGCTATTCGACCCTGACCGAGTTCGTGCCGCCGCGCGTGCGCGGCCAGTGGCTCGCCTTCATGGCGTTCATCGTGGTCTCCGGCCTGCCGGTGACCGTCCTTCTCGGCACCCTCATCATTCCCGGCATCAGCGCGTGGGGCGCCGGGCTTGCCAAGGAGACCTCGGGCTTCCTGGCCGTATTGCTTCCGGGTCTCGGCTGGCGGCTGATGTTCGTGATCGCCGGCATCGGCGCCTTCGTGGTGTGGTACCTGCGCAAGGCGCTGCCGGAATCCCCGCGCTGGCTCGAAGCGCGCGGCCGCGCCGCCGAAGCGGAAGCGCTCATGCAGTCGATCGAGCGCGAAGCCGCGAGCGCCGGTCCGCTGCCGCCGCCCGCTCCCGCGCTGCCGACCCCCGCCTGGACGCTTGCCTCGCTGGCAAGCCCGACCCTGCTGCCGCGCCTCGTGGTCGGCTGCGTGTGCCTCATCTCCGTCAACACGCTGATCTTCGGCTTCGTGCTGTGGCTGCCGCAATTCTTCATCCAGCAGGGCCACAGCATCGCGCGGTCGTTCGCCTTCACCCTGATCATGAGCCTCGGCTCGATTGCCGGCTGCGCCGTCGGCGCGCTCACCGCCGATCGGCTGGGGCGGCGCCGCAGCATCATCGGCGCGTCGCTGCTCACCATCCTGTTCGGCGCCGCCTACCCGTTCGTCGTCGGCGCCCACCCGGCGCTGCTGCTCACCGTCGGCGTGCTGCTGATCGTCTCGATCTACGTGCAGGTCTCGATGCTGTTCGGCGTCTACACGCCGGAACTGTTCCCGACCGAGGTGCGCCTGCGCGCCAACGGCATCTGCAACACGCTCGGGCGCGCGGCGACCATCGTCTCGCCGTTCTTCGTGGTGGCGCTGCTCAAGGCCTACGGCATCGGCGGCGTCATCAGCCTGATGATCGGGCTGCTCGTCGTCCAGATCCTGGTGGTGTACCTGTGGGGGATGGAGCCCAGCCAACGGCCGCTCGAGGAGATGGAAGCGGAGGAGCCGGGGGCGGGAGCTGCGCCGCGCCCCGCGCAGGCCTGAACCTCGCGGCCCAAGGTTTCATCAAACGAAGAGAGCCGCCCCGTCGGGCGGCTCTCGCATTTGAGCCTGGTCGACTGCGCTCACATCTTGCTCAGCTTGGCGACGTCGACCGCCTGGGCATAGGCGAGCTTGGCGTCGGCGGGGGCCGAGCCGGTCACCTGGACCAGGAACTTGTTGGCGATCACCATGTGGATGTCGCCGTCGCCGCTCTGGATGCCGCGCTGATTGCCGATGCGCACGATCTTGCCCATGACGCCGGCGATCTGCGGGTTGCTGAGGAGGGCGGCAAACTGCGCCAGCAGCGCCGAATCCCCGGTGATCTGCACCTCGACCGTCTCGTCCTTCGGGCTCGTGTAGGTGCGGCTTGCCGACGACGCGCCGAACGCGACGTTGCCGACCGCGCTGGTCTCCGCCTTGCCCGCCTTCCAGCCGGCGAGCGGCGCCGGCAGCAGGGCGGCGAACCCTTCGGCGTTCTTCTGGCCGATCAGCTGCGACGCAAGGTCGAGCGACTGCTTGGCGCCGGCGAGATCGCCGGACTGGTAGGCTTTGCGGCCCTGCTCGATCGCCTCGATGATGTCATCGGCGGCGAACGCCGCGCCTGTGGTGGCGGCAAGAATGACGAGCGCGGCGAACGTGCGAGTGGCGAGCATCGAATCCCCCTTGTGCGCAACGGCGAACGGGGGACCTAGCGCACCTGGGGCCGCGGATCAACGAAGAGGCCGGCCTTTCGGGGCGGCCCGCCGCAACGGCGCAGCGGGTTACCCCTGGCCGGCCTCCCCTGCCCGCCTGCGGATGTTGCGAGGGATCCGGCGGCGAGCAGGAACGCGCAGTCTGCGGTCGACGCCGTCAGTTCGTGCCGGACCGCGTCGCGGGCTTGGGCGCCGCGACGGCCTTCTGATCGGTGCCCGCCGGCTTGGCCGAGGTCGCGGCCGGCTTTGCCGGCTTGGCGATCCGCACGTGCTTCACGTGCTTGGTGTGCTTCACATGGACAACGTGCCGCAGGTGCCGCACGTGCTTGACGTGCCTCACGTGCTTGCGATGGGCGTGCCGGATGGTCTTCGCGACGCCCTTGTCGGCCGTCGCGGCCTTGGTGTCCGACGGGGCTGCCGCCGTCGGCGACGGAGCGCTTTTTTCCGCGGCAAGCGCGGGCGCGACGATCATGGACGCCGCCAGCAGCGCGGCGCTCAGGGTCCTTAACATGACTTTGTCCTCTCTGGAGGCCGGGTTCATCTTTGACATCGGTCGGCCTTTCACCGGTCGTCGCGCGGACTATGGCGGCAGCGCGCTGAACCGGCCCTGAAGCCGCGCCGCGCCGGCCGTTCATCGACATGAAGCAGCGCTGACAACGCCTCCTGCTCAGCGTTCAGAATCCCACCGGGCATTGCCGGAACGGCACCTTTGTGATCACGGTCGCGTGAACCGAGGCACAGCGGCGATGCAGCCGGCGCGTTCCGCCGTATGATGGATGAATCGCCCACCTGTTGGAGGACACCATGATCACGCGCAGCGCCCGCCGCCTCGGCGTGCTCACCGCGACGACGCTGTTCGGGCTTGCGGTTTCGCTCGGCCCAATTCTCGCCGCCGGCGATTCCGAGCCGCGAACTCCGCCGGCGCCGTCCGGCGGCGGCGCCAAGGGCGGCGACCAGAAGAGCACCAAGAAGAAGAAGCCGGACCAGAGATCGCAGCAGGAGTTCATCGACGGCTATCGCGCCGCTCGCGCGCTGGTGCTCGACGGCAAGTACGAAGAGGGCATCGCCGCGTTCAAGGCGCTCGGCCAAGACGACAGCGCCGAGGTCGCCAACTACATCGGCTATGCCAACCGCAAGCTCGGCAATTACGAGCTCGCCCGGGTCTGGTACGAGAAGGCGCTCGCCATCGACCCGACCCACGTGCGCACCTGGCAGTATTACGGCATGTGGCACGTCGAGCAGGGCAACATGCTCAAGGCCGGCGATTTCCTGGAAAAGATCCGCCTGATCTGCGGCGGCACCGACTGCCAGGAATTCAAGGACCTCAAAGGCGCGATGGAAGGCAAGATCAGCTACTGAGCGCAAACGGCGAATAGCGAGTAGAACACCGCCCCGCATGGTGAGCGCGGCACCGATCTCGGGTTTACCCGAGATCGGCATTATGATGCGCAAGTCGGCTACAGCCGACTTGCGTGCTGCGCGTCTCGAACCATGGCGGCAAGCGCCCCTGTTGCCATGCTTCGAGACGGCCCGCTACGCGGGCCTCCTCAGCATGAGGTTTCTGTTTTTATTCGCTATTCGCTATTCGCTCCCCTTCCCCGCTTCCGTCTCCGCCATGATCCAGCCGAGATAATCCGGATCGCCGCCCTCGACGGGGACGACGAGGATCGACGGCGTCGTATAGGAATGTCCGGCGCGCACCGCGGCGCGCACCTTTTCGGCAAACGATGCGCGGGTCTTGATGATCATCACGACTTCCTCGCCCCGCTCGAGGACGCCCTGCCACCAGTAGTGCGAGATCATGCCGGGCAGGATGTTGACGCAGGCCGCGAGCCGGCGCTCGACGATTGCACGGCCCGCCTGCTCCGCCTCGACAACCGACGGATAGGTCGTATAGACGAGGACTGCGCGCTCCATGTGAGCCACCGGGGTTAAAGGTTCGACGCCCGCCCGCCCGGGGCGGCGCCGCGAGATGCGAAGACCGATGCGCCGAGCCTCCCGATACGACCGGATTGCCTTCGTGGCGAGCCAAAATCCACAGGCCGAACGCGCGCGCAAACGGCTGGTCGCGCGCTATGGCGATGCGCCGCTGGACAAGGCCGACGTGGTGGTCGCTCTGGGCGGCGACGGCCTCATGCTGCAGACCCTGCACCGCCTGATGAGCGCCGGCAAGCCGATCTACGGCATGCACCGCGGCACGGTCGGGTTCATGATGAACGAGTTTCGCGGCGACGGCCTCAAGCAGCGGCTCGCCGCCGCCGAGGTCGCGGTCATCCACCCGCTGGTCATGCGCGCGCGCGACATCGCCGGCATCGAGCACGAGCACCGCGCCATCAACGAGGTGTCGCTGTTCCGCCAGATCTACCAGGCGGCGCGCCTGCGCATCCTCATCGACGGCAAGGAGCGCCTCGCGGAGCTGGTGGCCGACGGCATGCTGGTGGCGACGCCGGCCGGCTCGACCGCCTACAATTTCTCGGTC
>DASPZC010000211.1:0-3001 GCA_035636455.1 Xanthobacteraceae bacterium | reverse complement strand
GAAGGGCGGGTTCGCGCTGGGCGAGACCGACCCGGAAACCGGCCGCCGAAAAGGCGAGGCGGCCGGCACCGAGCTTGCCATGCACGCCACCGTCGCGATCGACGACCTCAACCGCTTCCTCGCCGAGCCGGAGCACCCGGGGGGACTTAGCGGCACGATCGACTTCCCGCCGTTCGGTCTTTCAATTCCAGCCGGCACGGGCGTGTTCAACCTGTTCAATCCGGGCGGCCAGCCCGGCCTCAAGCTGATGGTCTACGAGCTTGCATTCGAGCATGGCGGCAAGCCGTATTATATCGCCGGTCGCAAGGAGGTGCGCGACGACGGCGTCATCCACATGTGGCGGGACACGACCACGCTCTACACACGGCTGCACGGCGGATCGGACGCCAACGGCCCGGTCGCCGGCGCCGGCACGCTCAGTCTCGGCGTCAGCGACCTGATCCGCATGCTCGGGACCACGCAGGTCACGAACGCGACCTCGCCCGGCGAGCGGGCGGCGGCGCTCGCCCGCTTCGGCCGATTTTTCCTCGGCCAATTATGGGACACCTACGGACCGCATCTCGGCCGCGCGGGCTGACGGGAGCGCATCATGGATTTCGACGCGATCGTCATCGGCAGCGGTTTCGGCGGCTCGGTGAGCAGCTGCCGGCTGGCCCAGGCGGGCTACCGGGTCCTCGTGCTCGAGCGCGGCCGGCGCTGGGACCGCACCAACTACCCGCGCAAACCCACCGATCATTGGTGGTGGGACCAGGAGAATCCGGAGAGATGGAACGGCTGGATTGATCTGCGGATCTTTCGCCACATGGCGGTGGCGCAGGGCGCCGCGGTCGGCGGCGGCTCGTTCATCTACGCCAACATCTCGGCGTTGCCCCACAAGGACATTTTCGACGCCGGCTGGCCCGAGGAGATCACCTGGGACGGGCTGGCGCCGCATTACCGGACCGTCGGCGAGGTCATGAACGTGCAGGAGGTCCCCGACAATCAATGGCCGCTGCGCATGCAGCTCATGCGCGAGGCGGCAGACAAGATCGGCGCGGGCGACCGGTTCCGCAAGCTCCACTTGGCGGTCTCGTTTGACAAGACATTGTCCTTCGACGGAACGAATCCGATCGATCCGCAACGTAGCAAGCGGTTCACCAATGACCAGGGGGTCGAGCAGGGAACGTGCGTGCACCTTGGCAATTGCGATATCGGCTGCGACGTGGACGCGAAGAACACGCTCGACCGGAACTATCTGGCGCTGGCGGAACGTAGCGGCGCCGAGGTAAGGCCGCTTCATATGGTGACGGCCGTAGAGCCGGCGGCCGGCGGTTATCTGGTCCATTTCGATCGGCTCGATAACGGAGAGCGGCGCGCGGGCTCCGCTTCGGCGCGGCTCGTCATCGTCGCCGGCGGGTCCCTCAACTCCACCGAGTTGCTGCTGCGCTGTCGTGACGTGAGCCGTACGCTCCCGCAAGTGAGCAAGTTCCTCGGCTGGAACTGGAGCGGCAACGGCGATTTTCTCACCCCGGCCTTCTATCTCGATCGGAAGCTCCATCCGTCCCTGGGGCCAACCATCACCAGCGAGATCGATTTCCTCGACCGCAGCCAGGCCGGCCAGTCGTTCTGGATCGAGGACGGTGGATTCCCCAACGTGGTCGCCAACTGGCTCAAGGTCAGTGAAAGCGCCCACCCGAAGGTCAAGGCGTTTCTCGCGTTCATCCGCCGCGCCATCGAGCGTCACGGCCCGCTCGAAAACGTCATGCCGTGGTTCGCGCAGGGCGTCGATGCGGCCAACGGCACGTTGCGCCTGCGCCGCCGCTGGCTCGGGCTGTTCGGGCCGTGGCGGCTCGATCTCGACTGGGACATCGCGCGCTCGCGCCAGCTGATAGAGGCCATCGTCGCCATGCACGAGCGGCTGTCGGCCGCCACGAACGGGCATCCGGTGGTGCCGCCGACCTGGACGCTCGACAAATACCTGGTCACGCCGCACCCGCTGGGCGGCTGCAACATGGGGACCGTGCCGGAAGACGGCGTCGTCGACCACAAAGGCGAGGTGTTCGGCTACAAGAATCTGTTCGTCATCGACGGCGCGATCGTGCCGGAGGCGGTCGGCGTCAATCCATCGCGCACGATTGCGGCGCTCGCCGAGCGCGCCGCCGCGCTGATCGTGGCCGAGGGGCGGTGAGGCAAGTCGCGCGACGGCCGCCGTCTATCCGGTCAGCATCTGCCCGCCGTCCACCACGAGGGTCTGGCCGGTGATCCAGCCGGCCTCATCCGACGCCAGGAACAGCACCGTGTTCGCCACCTCCTCCGGCCGGCCCAGCCGCCCGAACGGAATGCCGGACAGGACGCGCTGATAGAGCGCGGGCTCCGCCGTCTTGCGATGCTCCCACATGCCGCCCGGGAACTCGATCGAGCCGGGCGCCACGCTGTTGACGCGGATGCGCGCGGGAGCGAGCGCCACCGCCTCGCTTTGCGTGTAGTGCACCACCGCGGCCTTCATCGCGCCGTAGGGCGGCGTGCGCGGCGAGGGGCGCAGCGCCGAGATCGACGAGGTGTTGACGATGGCGGCAGCGGCCGACTGCTTGAGATAAGGGAGCGCCGCCCGGCTCGCCCGCACCGTCGCCAGCAGATCGACGGCGATGCTCGCCGCCCAGCCGGCCTCGTCGTCCTTCAGCCCGAAGCCGGAGGCGTTGTTGATGAGCACATCGATGCCGCCGAGCGCCGTCGCCGCCTCGGAAATATAGCGTGCGACCGCGTCGGCCTCGCCCAGATCGCAGGTCGCCGCGTGGACCGGACGGCCAAGGGCGGCAAGCTCGGCGCGCGTTCGCTCGAGCCCGTCGGCACCGCGGGCGCAAATCGACACGCCGGCGCCGGCCCGCGCGAAGGCGAGCGCGATCGATCGGCCGATGCCGCGGCTGCCGGCGGCGATGACGACGCGTCGTCCATTGAAGTCGAAGGCCATGGGGGATCCGTCGATTGAGGATGAGCAGGAGGGCGGGGTCGCAAGCCTATGCCG
>DASPZC010000210.1:0-4813 GCA_035636455.1 Xanthobacteraceae bacterium | reverse complement strand
TCGTTGCCGGCGTCGGCGAGGAATCTCCGGAGACGCGCGAGGTTGCAAGCGAGAGGGTAGGTCATGGGGGCTGACATTCTCATCGTCGACGACGAAGCGGATATCCGCGACCTCGTGGCCGGCATCCTCGAGGACGAGGGCTACGCGACCCGCACCGCGCGCGACAGCGACGACGCCGCGGCCGCGATCGCGGCGCGTCGGCCCAACCTGGTGTTCCTCGACATCTGGCTGCAGGGCAGCCGGCTCGACGGGCTGCAACTGCTTGGCGCGGTCAAGGACGAGCATCCCGACATGCCGGTGGTGATGATCTCCGGCCACGGCAACATCGAAACGGCGGTGTCCGCCATCAAGCTCGGCGCCTACGACTTCATCGAGAAGCCGTTCAAGGCGGACCGGCTCGTCCTCGTCGCCAACCGGGCGCTCGAGACGTTCCGGCTCAAGCGCGAGGTCAAGGAGCTCAAGGCGATGGCGCCGCTGCCGACGACGCTGATCGGCAACTCCGCCGCCATGGGCCAGCTGCGGCAGACGATCGACAAGGTGGCGCCGACCAACAGCCGCATTCTCATCGTCGGCGCGGCGGGCGCCGGCAAGGAGTTGACCGCGCGCAGCATCCACACCCTTTCCGCCCGTGCCAATGGACCGTTCGTCGTCATCAACGCGGCGGCGATCACGCCCGAGCGCATGGAGCACGAGCTGTTCGGCGCCGAGGCCTCGAACGGCGCGCAGGGCCGCAAGGTCGGCGCGCTCGAGGAGGCGCACAACGGCACCCTGTTCATCGACGAGATCGGCGACCTGCCGCGCGAGACCCAGAACAAGATCCTGCGCGTGCTGGTCGACCAGACGTTCCAGCGCGTCGGCGGCACCACCAAGGTGAACGTCGACGTGCGCATCATCTCCTCGACCGGGCGAAACCTCGAGGTCGAGGTCGCGGCCGGCCGCTTCCGCGAGGACCTGTATCACCGCCTCTCGGTGGTGCCGATCCGCGTGCCGCCGCTCACCGAGCGGCGCGAGGACATCCCCGATCTGGTGTTCTATTTCGTCGACTACATTTCCCAGACCACCGGCCTGCCCAGGCGCAAGATCGGCGGCGACGCCATCGCGGTCCTGCAGTCGCACGACTGGCCCGGCAACGTGCGCCAGCTGCGCAACAACGTCGAGCGGCTGATGATCCTCGCCGGCGGCGATCCCGACGCCGAGGTCAGCGCCAGCATGCTGCCCCAGGACGTCGGCTCCATGGTCCCCAACATGCCCAACGGCAACGGCGGCGAGCACCTCATGGGCCTGCCGCTGCGGGACGCGCGCGAGGTGTTCGAGCGCGAATATCTGGTCGCCCAGATCAACCGCTTCGGCGGCAATATCTCGCGCACGGCGGAGTTCGTCGGCATGGAGCGCTCGGCGCTGCACCGCAAGCTCAAGGCCCTGGGCATCGACTGAGGCCTCGCCTTGTCGCGCATCGCCTATGTCAACGGCCGCTACGTGCCGCTGCGCGCCGCGGCGGTGAACGTCGAGGACCGCGGCTATCAGTTCGCCGACGGGGTCTACGAAGTGTGCGAGGTGCGCGACGGCCGCCTCGTCGACGAGCGCCGGCACATGGACCGGCTGGTCCGTTCGCTCGGCGAGCTGCGCATCGCGATGCCGATGTCGCGCGCGGCGCTCGCGGCGGTGCTGCACGAGACGGCGCGCCGCAACCGGGTGCGCGACGGCATCGTCTATCTGCAGATCACCCGCGGCGTGGCGCGGCGCGACCACGCGTTTCCGCCGGCCGGGACGGCTCCCGGCATGGTGGTCACCGCGCGCAGCCATGATCGGGCGGCGAACGAGCAGGTCGCCGCCGACGGGATCGCCGTGATCACCGTGCCGGAGAACCGCTGGCCGCGCGTCGACATCAAGTCGGTGTCGCTCCTGCCCAACGTGCTGGCCAAGCAGGCCGCGCGCGAGGCGGGCGCCCGGGAGGCCTGGTTCGTCGATGCGGCCGGCCGCGTCACCGAGGGTTCCTCGACCAACGCCTGGATCGTCACCCGCGACGGCAAGCTCGTCACCCGCCAGACCGACCACGCCATCCTGCGCGGCATTACCCGCACCGTCCTCATCGACCTCTTGGCCGTCCAGGGGCTCAAGCTCGAGGAGCGGCCGTTCACGGTCGAGGAGGCCTATGCGGCGCGCGAGGCGTTCGTGACCTCGGCCAGCCAGATCGTCATGCCGGTCGTGCGCATCGACGGGCGGCCGGTCGGCAACGGGGCGCCCGGGCTGACCGCCGGCGCGCTGCGGCGCGACTTTCACAAATTCGCGGAAAGCACTTGAGCGCCATCGGTTTTGGCCGCCAGGCCGAAGCCGCCGGGACCCCGCCGCCGGCCCCCGCCGTGCCGTCAACTTGGGCTTGCGCGCCACCCGGACGTGCCATCTAATGGGCGGGCCAATCCGTCGGGGGTTTTCGGCAAGTTCGACGACGGACAAAGCAACATGACAAGAATGTCTCGCGGGGAGGGGCTCGCGAGCAAATAACGGATCACGGCAATGGCAGCCGAACGCGCACAAAATCTGCAAGACACCTTCCTCAATCACGTCCGCAAGAGCAAAACCCCGCTCACCATCTTCCTGGTGAACGGCGTGAAGCTGCAGGGCGTGGTGACCTGGTTCGATAACTTTTGCGTGCTGCTGCGGCGGGACGGGCACTCGCAACTCGTCTACAAGCACGCCATATCCACGATCATGCCGGGTCATCCGATCCAGCTGTTCGAAGGCGCCGAAGAGGCGCCGGCAACCGGGGAAAAGGTCTGATTGGAGCCGCGTCGCCGCGACACGCTCCCTGATCGGCTCAGCCCTCCGGCGGGCGGAGCAAGCGGCCGTGCAATGGTGGTCGAGCCGTTCCGCCGCCGGGCGGCCGGCGGCCGGGCCGCCGCCGAGGATGCGACGCGTTCCCCCGCCGCCCGGCTCGAGGAGGCGGTGGGACTCGCCCGCGCCATCGACCTCGACGTGGTCGAGTCCGGCATCGCGCCGCTCGCCGACATCCGGCCGGCGACCTACCTCGGCAAGGGCAAGGTCGACGAGATCGCCGGCATCGCCAAAAGCCTCGCCATCGACCTCGTGGTGATGGACTGCCCGGTCTCGCCGGTGCAGCAGCGCAATCTGGAGAAGGCGTGGAACGCCAAGGTGCTCGACCGCACCGGCCTGATCCTGGAAATCTTCGGCCGGCGGGCGCGCACGCGGGAAGGCGCGCTGCAGGTCGAGCACGCCCATCTCACCTATCAGAAGAGCCGGCTGGTGCGCTCGTGGACCCATCTCGAGCGCCAGCGCGGCGGCTTCGGCTTCCTCGGCGGTCCCGGCGAGACCCAGCTCGAGGCCGACCGCCGGGTGATCGAGGAGCGTATCGCCCGCATCGAGGGCGAGCTGGAGCGGGTCAAGCGCACGCGAAAGCTCCACCGCGACAGCCGCAAGCGGGTGCCGTACCCGATCGTGGCGCTGGTCGGCTACACCAATGCCGGCAAGTCGACCCTGTTCAACCGCCTCACCCGCGCCAGCGTGCTCGAGGCCGACATGCTGTTCGCGACCCTCGACCCCACCTTGCGGTCGATCGCGCTGCCCGGCGGCGCGAAGGCGATCCTCTCGGACACCGTCGGTTTCATCTCCGATCTGCCGACCATGCTGGTTGCCGCCTTCCGGGCGACCCTCGAGGAGGTGATCGAGGCGGACCTGATCCTGCACGTGCGCGACGTCGCGCACGCGGACAGCGACGCCCAGGCAAGCGACGTGGAAAAAGTCCTGCGCGACCTCGACATGGACCCCAACGACAAGCACCGGCTGATCGAGGTGTGGAACAAGGTCGATTGCCTCGATGCCGAGGCGCGCACGCGGACCGCCAACGTCGCGGCGCGGCGCGACGGCGACGGCCGGCCGATCCTCGTCTCCGCCTTGACCGGAGAGGGATTCGATGAGCTCGCCGCCGCGATCGAGGCGCGCCTGATGCAAAGCCGCATGATCCTCGATCTGGTGCTCGATCCGGCCGATGGCGCCGGGTTGAGCTGGCTCTACCGCAACGCCGAGGTCATCTCCCGCGCGCTGCGCGAGGATGGCCGGCTCGCGGTGACGGTCCGTGCCGATCCGGCCAAGGCCGGCATGATGCGCAGCAAGTTCGGCATGGCGGCCCCGGCGCGGCCGCGCGCGGCAAAGCGCGCGCGGGGGTGAAGTTCAAGAATCGCCTTGACGCCCGGCCGTTCCTTTGGGATTATAGAACAAATCATGAACATTCGGGTTATCCCGGCAGGAATCCCGCCCCATGGTCGTCGTGCGTATTCCGACGAGTGCGGCCGCTTCGCCTCTCCCTGTGCCGCGGGGCGGGGGTGGCGGCATCGTGCGCGCGCTCAAGGACGCCATCCGGTCGATCGAGACCGGCGCCGGAGCGGGCGGGGACCATGGGGCCATTCCGTTCGGGGTGTCGGCGATCGACCAGGCCCTCGGCGGCGGGCTCGCCCGCGCCGCGTTCCATGAGATCGCCGCTGCGCGCGAGAGCGCGACCGCGGCGGCGAGCGGATTTGCCCTCACGCTTGCCGCCCACGCCACGGGTGCGCGCGCGGTGCTGTGGGTCGCCGAGGATATGGGGCTCGTCGAGAACGGCGCGCCCTATGGCCCCGGGCTCGACGATGTCGATCTCGCCCCCGAGCAATTGGTGACCGTCGTCGCGGCAAAACCCCGCGACGTGTTGTGGGCGATGGAGGAGGCCTTGCGCTGCCGCGCCGTCGGCGCGGTCATCGGCGAGATCCGCAGCCCCGATCGCGGCGTCGACCTCGTCGCCTCGCGCCGGCTCTCGCTCGCCGCC
>DASPZC010000209.1:0-1742 GCA_035636455.1 Xanthobacteraceae bacterium | reverse complement strand
AGGGTCGTCGCCGCGCGCAGCGCGGCGGCGGGGTGGGGTGGGGTGAGCACAAACATCGAGCGTCGCGCCTCACCCCCACCCGGCGCCGCTTCGCGGCGCCGACCTCCCCCCTCCAGGGGGAGGTAAAGCGAGCGTCACTGGGCGGCACGGCGCAGTGCGTCCCATTCGCGCAGCGCCCGGGCGTCGCGCGGCGAAACGTCCGGATAGTCGGGATCGGACCCGACCGTGGGCAGGATTTTCCACGACCGGGCGCATTTGCGGCCCTCGGCCAGCCGCGGCACCACGGCGACGCCGGGCACGTCGGGCAGGCGGAACGCCTCGGGCGGCCCCTCCCCTTCCACCACGCGCGCCGCCGAGGTGATGGCGACCTCGGCCATGTCGACGCCGTCGAGCGCGGAGAGAAGCTCGCGGTCGGCGACGTGGATGACCGGCGCCGCCTCGAGCGAGGAGCCGATGCGCTTTGCCGCCCGCTCGATCTCAAGCGCGCCGGTGACGACGCGCCGGACCATGCGGACCTTGCGCCATTTCTCGGCCAGCGCCTCGTCGCGCCAGCGCGGCGGCACCGCGGGAAACGCCTCGAGATGCACCGAGCCGTCGGCCGCCGGATAACGGGCGAGCCACGCCTCCTCGGCAGTGAAGCACAGCATGGGCGCGAGCCAGGCGACGGTGCAGCCGAAGAGATGATCGAGCACGGTGAGGCAGGCCTTGCGCGTCGTCGACGAGATCGGATCGCAGTAGAGCGCGTCCTTGCGCACGTCGAAATAAAAGGCGGAGAGATCGACGGTCATGAACGCGTTGAGCGACGCGAAGATGCGCTTGTAGTCGAAGTCCGCGTAGGCCTCGCGCACCAAGATGTCGAACTCGGCGAGCCGGTGGAGCATGAGCCGCTCGAGCTGCGGCATGGCGGCCGGCTCGACCCGGTCGGCGGCGGAGAAATGCGCCAGGTTGCCGAGCATCCAGCGGACGGTGTTGCGCAGCTTGCGGTAGGTCTCGACGTTGGTCTTGAGGATTTCCCGGCCGATGCGCAGGTCGTCGGCGTAATCCGACGCGCACGCCCACATGCGCAATATGTCGGCGCCCGAGGAGGCCATCACGTCCTGCGGCGCCACGGTGTTGCCGAGCGACTTCGACATTTTGCGCCCGGCTTCGTCGAGCACGAAGCCGTGGGTGAGCACCACATCGAACGGCGCCACCCCGCGCGTGCCGCAGCTTTCCAAGAGCGAGGACTGGAACCAGCCGCGGTGCTGGTCGGAGCCTTCGAGATACATCACCGTGTCGGGGCCGCCGTCCTTCTTGCGGCGCGCCTCGAGGTCGTCGCGCACCTCCAGCGTGAAGGCATGGGTCGAGCCGGAATCGAACCAGACGTCGAGGATGTCGTCGACCTTGGCCCATTCGGCGGGATCGTGCTCAGGGCGCAGGAAGCGCGCGGCGGCGCCGGGCGCATACCAGGCGTCGGCGCCTTCCTGCTCGAAGGCGGCGGCGATGCGCGCGTTGACCTTGTCGTCGCGCAGGATGTCGACGGTGCCATCCGGCCTCTCGCGCACGAACACCGCGATCGGCACGCCCCAGGCGCGCTGGCGCGAGATCACCCAGTCGGGGCGGCTCTCGATCATGCCGGTGATGCGGTTCTCGCCGGCCGCCGGCACCCAGCGGGTGGTCTTGATCTCGCGCAGCGCAATCTGCCGCAAAGTCTCTCCGCCGTCATTCCGGGACGCGGGTGCAAGCCCGCGGACCCGGAATCC
>DASPZC010000208.1:0-1899 GCA_035636455.1 Xanthobacteraceae bacterium | reverse complement strand
CCGCCGCCCGAAATCGCCTTCAGCAGCACCGGATAGCCGATCGCGTGGGCCGCTTCCTTAGCAGCGGCGCCGCCGCGCACGGCCTCGGGCGAGCCGGGCACGACCGGGATGCCGAGCCGCGCCGCCTCGGCCTTGGCGCGGATCTTGTCCCCCATCAGCCGGATGTGCTCGGGCGTGGGGCCGATGAAGGTGAAGCCGTGCTCCTCGACAGCCTCGGCAAAATCGGCGTTCTCGGCGAGAAAGCCGAGCCCGGGATGGATCGCATCGGCTCCGGTGATCGTCGCCGCCGAGAGGATCGCCGGGATGTTGAGATAGCTCGCGCGCGCCGGCGGCGGGCCGATGCACACGGTCTCGTCGGCGAGCCGCACATTCATCGCGTGCGAATCGGCGGTCGAATGCACCGCGACGGTCTTGATCCCCATCTCGTGGCAGGCGCGATTGATCCTGAGCGCGATCTCGCCGCGATTGGCGATCAGCACCTTCTCGAACATGTCAGGGAAAATCCCGATCGAGATTGCTTCGTCGCGTCGTGCGTCCTTCGAGACGCGCCCGCTGGGCGCTCCTCAGGATGAGGTAAGTTTTTGATGGCATTAAGAAAGAACCTCATCCTGAGGAGGCCGCAAAGCGGCCGTCTCGAAGGACGCACGAGGATCATCCAACCTGAAACTGAGACACTACCTCGAAGCCAGGAAGCGATCCGGAAGTGCGTACCACTCACCCGCCGATTCGATCGAGCTATCGCCGATCACTCGATCAGCATCAGCGCGGCGCCGTATTCTACGGGCTCGCCATCCTCGGCAAAAATCCGGGTGAGCCGTCCGGCCCGGGGCGCGCTGATCTGGTTCATCACCTTCATCGCCTCGATGATCAGCAGCGTCTGGCCAGCGGCGACCGTATCGCCGACGCGGACGAACGGCGGCGCGCCGGGCTGCGGGGCGAGATAGGCGATGCCGACGATCGGCGAGGTGACGGCACCGGGATGGTCGGCGGCCGGTGCCGCCGGGGTCTCGATCGGTGCGCTCGGCTTGGCCTCGACCGGCGGCGACGGCGCATGGCCGTTTGCCAGCGGTGCGACGGTGGGAGCGGCCGGTTCGCGGGCCACCCGGATGCGGTGATTGCCGATCGCGTATTCGATCTCGGTGAGGCCGGTCTCGGAGAGGAGGCCGGCAAGCGTGCGGATCGCCGCGGCGTCGGGCGCGAGCGGTGGTCGGCGCCAACCCAGCTTCACCGGCCGGCCTCGCTCGATTCGACCTCAATGACGCTGGCGAGCGCCTCCAGGGCCAGCTCGTAGCCTTGCGGCCCGAGACCGCAGATCACCCCGCGCGCCGCGAGGCTGACATAGGAATGATGGCGGAAGCGCTCGCGCCGGAAAATGTTCGACAGATGAACCTCGATGATCGGCAGATCGGCCGCGTTCAGTGCGTCGAGGATCGCCACCGAAGTATGGGTGTAGGCGCCGGCATTGAGGATGATGCCGTCGGCCGCCTCGCGCGCCTCGTGGACCCAGTCGACGAGCTGGCCCTCGTGGTTGGTCTGGCGGAAATCGATCGTCAGATCGAGCGCGGCGGCGCGCGCCAGGCAGCGCTGCTCGACATCGGCCAGCGTGTCATAGCCATAGGTGGCCGGCTCGCGCACGCCGAGCAGGTTGAGATTGGGGCCGTTCAAAATAAAGACGGTCGGCAAGGGTCCACTCCGCGCCGGGTGCGGGCCTTATAGCACGGAACCAGGTCTCGCAAGGACCGGTGTCGCCAGCGGCGCCGGTGAACGCCGCCGCATGCTGCTGGGTGCTGACCGATGAGGAGGAACCGAAGAATCAGCGGGAGTAGCCCCTCTCCCGCACCGCGGGAGAGGGAGGGACCCGCGCCGCAGGCGTGGGAGGGTGAGGGTTCGTGCCGCGGC
>DASPZC010000207.1:0-1510 GCA_035636455.1 Xanthobacteraceae bacterium | reverse complement strand
GCGATCCGACCCTCGGGTCGGAGCCCGAGGGCAGGCTCTCTCCCCGCAAGCGGGGAGAGGTGAACGGCGCCGAGCTGATCTACCGGTTTCCGAATGGGGGGCGCACGATTGATGGCGTCCGACCGCCGAAAGAACCGCGGCCCGCCGCCGATCGACCCGCATAAGCCGCGCCGGCGGGCGAACCGCGTCCTCTCTCCCGTCGTGGCGGTGTTCGCGGCGATCTACTTCCTCATCGATGCGCTGTTCCTGCCGCCGATTCATTGGGTCGCCGAACGGCTCGGCCGCTTTCGGCTGTTCGCGCGCCTGGGAGACTGGATCAGGTCGCGCGGGCCGTACCAGACCCTGGCGCTGTTCCTCGTTCCGCTCATCCTCCTCGAGCCGGTCAAGCCGGTCGCCGCCTATCTGATGGCGTCCAAACGCTTCACCCACGGGGTGATCGTCCTCGTCGTCGGCGAGATCCTTAAGATCACCATCGTGGAGCGCCTGTTCCACATCGGCCGCGCCAAGCTGATGACGATCCCGGCCTTCGCCTGGGCCTACAATTTCGTCATGCGCTGGCTCGACTACCTCAAGTCCCTGCCGGCGTGGCAGGCGGTCGTGCGGCGTGTTAATCCGATCAAGGCGACGGCGCGCGCCGTCTGGCGGCGGATGCGGGCGCGGTTTCGCCTCATGCTTCGCGGGGCGAGGTGATCCCGGTGACGGCTCAGCAAACAAACGTCGTGCTCGGCACCGCCACCCCCGGCGGCGGCTTTCCCCTCTATGGCGATGCGGTGATCGCCGTCGTCGGCGAGGTCGATCCTTCGCTCGCGATCGACCCGCGCAACACCAAGGGCAGCACCGAGAACATCCCGCTGCTCGAGGCGGGCAAGCTCGACATCGCGCTGGTCACCGGCGAGCCGGCCTACGAGGCGTTCGCCGGCATCGGCCGGCCGCGCACCGATTTGAAGATCCTCGCGGCGATGTACTCGACCCCGGGCATGTTCGTGCTGCGCGCCGACGGCCCGGCCCGCGCGATCGCCGACCTCAAGGGCAAGCCGGTCGCGTTCGGCGCGCGCGGCTCCGGCCTGGGGATCCTGGCGCGCTATGTGCTCGACGGCATCGGCCTCGACCCGGAGAGGGATTTTTCGGCGGTCTATCTTGACCGCGCGGGCGACGGGCCCGCCATGGTGCTCGACGGCCGGGTCGCGGCGCTGTGGGGCGGCGGCATCGGCTGGCCCGGCTTTGCCGCGGTTGCCCAGGCAACCGGCGGCGCGCGCTTCATCGCGCCCAATGCGGACGAGGCGGCGCGCATCCGCGCGAAGCATGTATTTCTCAAATCCATGACGGTTCCGGCCGGCAGCTATCCGGGCCAGGACGCGCCGATCGTCTCGGTCGGCTCGTGGAGCTTCATCCTGGCGCGCCCGACGCTCGACGAGGACGTCGCCTATCGGCTGGCGCGCGCGCTCCACCGCGGCGAGGCGGCGCTCGGCCGGCGCCTCGCCCAGGCGCGCGAGACCACCGCGCAGAACAC
>DASPZC010000206.1:0-10941 GCA_035636455.1 Xanthobacteraceae bacterium | reverse complement strand
CGATGTTGGTCGCTGCGAGGCTATCACTGGAGCGGTGGAGCCGGAATAAGCGCCGCGCTATGGTGAGGCCCGCCTCACTGACGTCATCGCCTGCGCGGGCAATGACACTAAAGGGGCTGAGGGGACATACGCATGAAGCGGGGCGGCGATCTGGGCGTGGCGGTGGTGGGGGCGGGGCGCATCGGCACCTTGCGCGCGCGGCTCGCCGCGAAGCATCCCTCGGTGCGCTTTCTCGCCGTGTCCGACCGCGATCCGGCGCGGGCCCGCGCGCTTGCCGCTGAGACCGGCGCCGATTTCCATTCGGCCGACAACGACGCGGTGATCGCCCGGCCGGAGGTCAACGCCGTGTTCGTGTCGACGCCGGAGGGCGAGCACGCGCGGCCGGTGTGCGCGGCGCTCGAATTGGGCAAGCCGGTGCTGGTGGAAAAGCCGTTGGCGCTGTCGCTGCGCGACGCCGACGACATCCTCGCCGTGCTCGCGCGCACCGGCGGCGAGCTGCGGGTCGGCTACAGCCGCCGCTTCAAGGAATGCTTCCTGCGCGCCAAGGAGCAGATGCTGCACGGTCGCCTCGGCAAGGTGGTGGGCGGCACGGCGCGCGTCTACAACTCGCGCGCCCAGGCCTTCGCCATCCTCAAGCGCGACCCGCACGCGACGCCGGTGCTCGACGTGCTCACCTATTACGTCGACCTGATGTGCTGGTTCCTCGACGGCAACCGGCCGGTCGAGGTGGTGGCGCGCGGCCAGACCGGCATCTTCAAGGAGGCCGGCTACGACGCGCATGACGTGACCTGGGCGATCGTCACGTTCGCCGACGGGGCGGTGATCAATCTCGGGGTGAGCTACGCGCTGCCCGCCCGCTATCCGACCCTCGGCCAGTCCGACCGGGTGGAGCTGCTCGGCTCCGAGGGCACCATGATCATCGACGACGACCACATGGATCACGTGCTCTATTCGGACAAAGGCATCCCGCACGCCTATGTGCCCGACCATCAGGTCAACATGGCGTTCCTCGGCAGCACGACGCCGGGCGACTGGGCGGCGGGCGATTTCTGGGGACCGCTCGGCAACGAGACGCGCGCCTGGCTCGACCACCTGGTGACCGGCGCCGCGACGGTGCACACCACGCCGGAGCAGGCGCGCATCAACCTCGAAACCACCATCGCGATCGAGCGGGCGGTGGCGAGCGGCGAGCCGGTCCGCCTGCCGCTGCAGACCAACTGATCGGCGCTGCGGCCGTACCGAAGGACATCACCATGCTGCCATCGCAACGGGCGCTGTTCGACATTCCACGCGAAATCTGTTTCCTCAACGCCGCCTCGTGGAGCCCGCTGCCGCGCGCGAGCCAGGAGGCGGGCCGCGTCGGCGTCGCGCGCAAGGGCCAGCCGTGGAAGATCGGTCCCGACTTCGCCGCCACCCAGCACCAGCGCGCGCGCCAAGCCGCCGCGCGCCTCGTCAACGCCGATCCGGCCGACGTCGCGCTGATCTCCTCGGTGAGCTACGGCGTCGCCACCGCCGCGAAAGTGTTGAGCATCCCGGCAGGCGCGCGCGTGCTGGTGCTCGCCGACGACCATTCCTCCCCGGTGCTCGAATGGATGACGCGGGCGCCGGCGCAAGGGTTTGCCGTCGAGGTGGTGGCGCGGCCGCAGGATGGCGACTGGACCGCCGCGGTGCTCGCGGCCATCGCCCGCATCGGCGCGCCGCCGGTCGCGCTCGCATCAATCTCCTCGGTGCATTGGTCGGACGGCGGGCTCGTCGACCTCGACCGCGTGGCCGCCGCGCTGCGGGCGCATGGGGCTGCGCTGCTCGTCGACGCGACCCACAGCGCCGGCGTGCTCGACCTCGACCTGCGCGCGCTCGATCCGGATTTTCTGGTGTTCCCGACCTACAAATGGGTGCTCGGGCCGTATGGCCGGGCGTTCCTCTATATCGCCCGGCGCCGCCAGGACGGCGCGCCGCTCGAGCAGACGAGCTACGGCCGACGCGCCATCTCGCCCGAGCGGGTGCCGTATTTCGCCGATACCGCGTACGCGGCGGGCGCGCGCCGCTTCGACATGGGCGAGCGCGACCACTTCGTCTCGCTCGAGATGGCGGCGATCGGCATGGAGATGATGGCGCAGTGGGGCTCGGCGGCGGTGGTGGGCCGCTTGCGCATGCTCACCGAGCGCCTCGCCGTGGCCTTAAGCGATTCCGGCGCGCGCATCGCCGACGCTCGCGTGCGCGCGCCGCATATTCTCAGTCTCAGCTTTCCGCACGGCATGCCGGAGCGCTTGAACGAGCGGTTGGCCGCCGCAAATGTCTACGTCGCCTCGCGCCTCGGCCGCATCCGCATCAGCCCGCACGTCTATAACGACGAGCAGGACGTGGACCGTTTCGTCGAGACGTTCTGCGCGGCGATGAGCAAGGAGCAGGTCGCCTGATGCAAGCCTTCATCTGTACCGCCTGCGGCACCCAGTACCCGCCGAGCGAGGCCGCGCCGCCGCATTGCATCATCTGCGAGGAGGAACGGCAGTACGTTCCGCCAACCGGCCAGACGTGGACCACCTTGCCGGCGCTCGCCGCGCGCGCCTTCAACTCCTACCGCCAGCACGAGCCGGGCGTGATCGGCATCGGCACGCAGCCGCAGTTCGCCATCGGCCAGCGCGCCCTGCTGGTGATGACGCCGCACGGCAACGTGCTGTGGGATTGCATCTCGCTCCTCGACGACGCCACCGTCGCGCTGATCGACGGGCTCGGCGGCCTCAAGGGGATCGGCATCTCGCATCCGCATTTCTACACCACCATGGTGGAATGGAGCCGCGCCTTCGGCGACGTGCCGATCCATCTGCACGCGGCCGACCGGCAATGGATCATGCGCCCCGATCCGGCGATCAAGCTGTGGGACGGCGACACGCTCGCGCTGCTGCCGGACGTGACGCTCGTCCGCTGCGGCGGCCACTTTCCCGGCGGCACGGTGCTGCACTGGGCCAAGGGCGCCGGCGGCCGCGGGGTGCTGTGCTCCTCCGACATCGCCACGGTGACGACCGACCGCAAATTCCTGACCTTCATGTACAGCTACCCGAACCTGATCCCGCTTTCGGCCGTCGAGGTGAACGGCATCGCCGCGGCGCTGGCGCCGTTCCGCTTCGATACGATCTACGGCCATTATTTCGACCGCATCATTCCGAGCGGCGGCGAGCGGGTGCTCAAAATTTCGGTCGAGCGCTACATCGCCGCGATCAGCGCGCCGCGGGCGGCGGCGCCGCCGCCTTGAAAACGCGGCGAACCTTCGACTATGCCGGTCGGCGACCCGGTGCTGGTCAACAGCCTGATGAACGCCGTCGGCCTGGTGGAGATCAAATAATACGACGCTCCGGCCTCATGCTGAGGAGGCCTCCGAAGGAGGCCGTCTCGAAGCATGGAGCAGCCGCTATCCCTCGAGACGGCCGCTACGCGGCCTCCTCGGGATGAGGGGAATCGCGAATGCGGGGCTGATGTCAGCTCGCCTGCTGCGGCTGTTGCGGCTGCCGCTCGGCCATCTTCTGGCGATACAACCCGACGAAGTCGATCGGGTCGATCAGCAGCGGCGGGAAGCCGCCGTCGCGCACGGCGCTGGCGACGATCTCGCGCGCGAACGGGAACAGCAGGCGCGGGCACTCGATCATCACCAGCGCGTGCAGGTTTTCCTGCGCGACGTTCTGGATGCGGAACACGCCCGCATAGCTGAGATCGAAGCCGAACAAGATGGACCCCGCGACCTCGGCCTTGCCTTCGAGCTTGAGCACGACCTCGTAGTCGGCGTCGGCCATCGGCTGGACGTTGACGTTGATCTGGATGTTGATCGACGGCTGCTGCTGCGGCGTCTGCAGCGAGCGCGGCGCGTTCGGGTTCTCGAACGAAAAATCCTTGATGTACTGGGTCAGCACGTTGAGCTGCGGCAGCTTGTCGGGGGCCGGCCCGCCATTGGTCGTGTTCATGTCGTCTCCTTCGGGCTGGCTTGCCGCGACGGCCGGTGGGCTAACACAGGCCGCCCAGCCCGACAACAGGGGTCGGGGCCCAAGCGTCAGGCGTCAGGATCGGAAGTCCGGTCGGGACGCCGCGTAATTCTCTGAGTCCCGACGCCTGGCGCCTGAGTCCCGACCCCTGGTTCCTGACCCCTGGCGCCCGGCTCCTGGACCCGCCATTCGTCGGGGTCGAGGTCGATCACCCGCTCGCCTGTGGCCGCGCGGGCCTGCCGCTCCAGCCAGCGCCGGAGGATGCCGGCAAGCAGCCGGCGCGCCGCCGGAACGAGCAGCAACGCCGCGAGCGCGTCGGTCAGGAACCCCGGGACCACGAGCAGGATGCCGGCGAAGAGCCGGGCGAAGTCCGCGCCCTCGAACTCGGCGGTGCGAACCACGCCGTCCTTGAGCGCGCCGCGCAGGCGGGCGATCCGCACCCGGCCGGCCGAACGGATAAGGATGAGCCCCAGAAGCGAGCAGGCGACCTGAATCAGGAACGCTTCCACCACCCCGATTTCGACCGCAACCGCGACGAACACGAAAATTTCCGCGATCGGCAGGGCAACGATGCCGAGCAGGATACGTTTTGCCCAGGAAACTCGCATGTCATCCCATCCTCCGGGAAAGTCCCGGGCGAGGTTGGCGAAGCCGGACATATCGTCTAAGGTCCCGGGAGGCGCGGCGTGCTCAGATATCGGCGATCGGCCCCTGGCATGGCCTGTTCGCGCGTATACATAATATCGACGGAATTGGCGCCGTATCCTGGGACAAAAGCGCCGCCGGCCGTCCGCCGAGCCCGAAGCCCGTAAAGGCAACGAGACGTGGACATTTATACCATCATTTTCCTGGCGCTGGCGGTGTTCATCTTCCTGCGCCTGCGCAGCGTGCTCGGCCAGCGCACCGGCCGCGAGCGGCCGCCCTACGATCCCTATTCGGCACGCGATGCGGTGCGCACGCCGGCAAGCGACAAGGTGGTCGCGCTGCCGACGCGCGGGGCCGAGGCAGCGCCCCAGCCGGTCGAGGCGACGGAGCCGCCGTCCGACCGCTGGAAGGGCATCGCCGAGCAGGGCTCGGCCATCGCGGCCGGCCTCGATGCCATCCTGGCCGAGGACAAGAGTTTCGACGCCAAGCATTTCCTCGCCGGCGCGCGCGCCGCCTACGAGATGATCGTCACCGCCTACGCGGAGGGCGATCGCCGCACGCTCAAGAACCTGCTGTCGCGCGAGGTCTATGACGGCTTCGAGACCGCGATCCGCGAGCGCGAGGGGCGCGGCGAGACCACCGAGACCCGCTTCGTGTCGATCGACAAGGCCGACCTCACCGGCGCCGAGCTGCGTGGCAAGGTCGCGCACGTCACCGTGCGGTTCGTCTCGCAGCTCGTGTCGGTGACGCACGATCGCAACGGCGCCGTCATCGAAGGGTCGCCCGAGAAGGTGACCGAGGTGACCGACGTGTGGACTTTTGCGCGCGACATTTCATCGCGCGATCCCAACTGGAAGCTGGTCGCCACCGAAGCCGGCCAATGACCGGGAGAGGTAGGCAATGGCGGCACGGCAGCGCCGCATGCGCGGGCCCGGGTTGGCGATCGCGCTGATTCTGCTGGCCGGTCCGGCCCTCGCCCAACCGCCGCCCGGTCCCTTAAGACTCCCCGACACGGCGCTCGAGCCAATCGCGTTCGGCGATCTCGACGGCTGGGCGATGGATGATCACGCCGCGGCCTTCGCGACGTTTCGCGCGAGCTGCGCGCCCATTATCCGGCGCACGCGCGCGGCGCCGGACGAGCGGCCGCTCGCCGCCGCGCTCGAGCAGCCCTGCCGCCGCACGGCGGCGCTCAAGGCCGTCGACCGCGCCAAGGCACGCGCTTTCTTCGAGGACAATTTCCGCCCGGTGCGGATCGCGAGGCTGGGCGAGACCCAAGGCTTCCTGACCGGCTATTACGAGCCGATCGTCGACGGCTCGCGCATGCCAACACGCGAGTTCACCGTGCCGATGTACCGGCGGCCCGACGACCTTATCTCGCCGGGCGAGCGCAAGGGTGAGACCTTCCCCAATCGCGGGCCGGTTTTTCGCCGCAACGGCGAGGGCGCGCTCGTGCCCTATTTCGACCGCGGCGAGATCGAGGACGGCGCGCTCGACGGGCGGCATCTGGAAATCTGCTGGCTCAGGGATCCGATCGCGGCGTTCTCCATCCACATCCAGGGCTCGGCGCGGGTGCGGCTCGAGGACGGGCTGATCCTGCGGCTCAACTACGCGGCCCATAACGGCCATCCCTACACGCCGGTCGGCCGCATCCTGATCGAGCGCAACCTCGTCCCGCGCGATGAGATGTCGCTCGATCGCATCCGCCAATGGATGCGCGACAATCCCGAGGAGACCAAGGAACTGCGGCGCAAGAACCAGTCCTTTGTGTTCTTCCGCATCAACGGCCTTGGCGACGAGGGCGAGCCGGCCGGCGGCCAGGGGGTGCGGCTCACGCTGGGCCGCTCGATCGCGGTCGACCGGCCGTTCCATGCCTACGGCACGCCGTTCTTCATCGAGGCGGAGTTGCCGATCGACGGCGCTACCGCAAAGACGCCGTTCCGGCGGCTGACCATCGCGCAGGACACCGGGTCGGCCATCGTCGGCCCGGCGCGCGCCGATATCTATTTCGGCGCCGGCGACGAGGCCGGCCGCGTGGCCGGGCGGGTGCGCCATCCGGGGCGTTTCGCCATGCTGGTGCCGCGCGAGATCGATCCGCACGAGGCCGGATTGCATATGCCGCTGCCGCCGGCCAAACCGGTGATGGTCGCCGCCAAGCCGGACGCAAAGGCCGGCGACAAGGACGGCAGGCTGAAGCGCAAAGTGAGACAGAGGGGCAGGGCGCGCCGATGAGCGGGGACGCGGACAAAGGGCGGCCGGCGCGCCGCGGGCTCACCCCGGGCGAGCGCGAGCTGTGGTCGAGCGTGACGCGCTCGATCG
Organism: Xanthobacteraceae bacterium; assembly: GCA_035636455.1. Classification (GTDB taxonomy): domain Bacteria; phylum Pseudomonadota; class Alphaproteobacteria; order Rhizobiales; family Xanthobacteraceae; genus AP-16. The sequence continues at coordinate 4,009 of DASPZC010000206.1, read as the reverse complement.
CGCCGCTGCGCCGCGCCCGGCCGCTGCGGGCGCCGGAGCCTGACGAGCCCGAGGCCGCACCGCCGCCCAAGCCGCCACCGCCGGCGCCGGAAATCCACATGGCGGCCAAGCCGCGCGAAAAACCGGCGCTCGCGCCGCTCGACCGGCGGCTGCGGCAGCGTCTGGCCCGCGGGCGCGAGCCGATCGATGCCACGATCGACCTGCACGGCCTCACTCAAGCAGAGGCGCACGCCGCGTTGACGCACTTTCTGCGCCGGGCGAGCGCCGGGGACGCGCGGCTCGTGCTGGTGATCACCGGCAAGGGCGGCCGCGGCGAGGATTTTGCCGACCGCGGCGTGCTGCGCCGCCAGGTGCCGCTCTGGCTCACGTCGCGCGAGCTGCGCGACCATGTCATCGGCTTCGACGCCGCCCATGTGGCGCACGGCGGCGACGGCGCGCTCTATGTGCGCGTGCGGCGCGGTCGGGAGCGAGAGGAGCCGCGATGAGACGGGCGACGTCCGCTCACTGCGACGCCGCGGAGACGCGGTAGAGCCGGCCGGTCGCGTCGAGATCGCGCACGGTCCAGTCGCCGCCGACGCCGGCGATCATCCAGCGCAGGATCGCCCACAGGTCGCGATCGACGGCGCCCTCGTCGAGCGGCTCGAGCGCCGGCGGCAGCGCGTAAATCTCGAGACCCGCCGGAAACGGCTCGCCGCTGCGGCCGACGAACACCAGCGCGTAGGCGAGCCCTGAGGGCGCCGTCACGTAGCCGGGCTCGGCGAGGCCTTTGCGGTCGAGGTCGAACGTATCGGCGAAGAAACGGCGGAACTCCGGATAGTGCCCGACGCGGTCCTCGGCGAGCACGAACGCGCGCCGCGTTCCCTCGAGCTGCGGCCGGGCGATGACCTTGACGTCCGTCATGGTTGGTCCTCGTCGAGCCGTTTGAGAAAATCGACGATGAGCGCCGCGATCTGCGGCCCGGAATCTTCCTGCAAAAAATGCCGGCCGGTCACCAGGTGCGGACCTTCGGCGTGCGGCAGCAGTTGTTTGAACCGCGTGCTGAAGGTCGCGTGGTCGAACACGTCGTCCTCGCGTCCCCAGATCAGGAGCGCCGGCAGGGTGCACGATTTCAGCTCGCGCTCGAGCCAGGCGAAGCGGTTGAACGCGCGCGCCTTGTCGTTGAGCGGGATCCAGCGCGGCCAGGTCCAGGTGAGGAGGCGCGTCGCCGGATCAGGCAGCACCGCCGCGTAGGCCGCCTGCGCGCCGGCGCGGAAGCGCGCGCGGTCGACCACCGAGAGATAGACGCCGCGCCCGGCAAGCGCATTGTGCCGGCCGAGCAGATACGGGCCGACGAGCGGCGCATGCATCATGCGCCAGGGAAACAGGCGCGTGTGGAACTCCGCCGGGGGCAGCGGCCATGCCCACGTGCTCATCAGCACCAGGGCACGCACGCGAGATAGGTTCGAGAGTGCGAAGCCGAGCCCGGTCGGCCCGCCCCAGTCGTGGCACACGAGGGTGATGCGCTCGAGATCGAGGCCGCGCATCAGCGCCGTCAGGTTGGCGATGTGGCCGTCGAGGCTGTGCGCGTCCTCGCGCGCCGGCTTCTCCGATAGCCCGAAGCCGATCATGTCCGGGATGATCGCCCGGTAGCCCGCGCCGGTCAGCGGCTTGACGAAATCGCGATAGAGGAAGCCCCAGGTCGGATTGCCGTGCAGCAGCACGACCGGATCGCCCTCGCCCTCGTCCACATAGTGCAGGCGCCAGCCGTTCACCCGGGCGAACCGCGGCCGCCACGGCCATTGCGCACGGATGGTGTCGGGAAGGGACGGCGACAGGCCGGTCACTCGCGCACGGCAGCCGCAGAGTAGCGCAGCGCCTCATCGATATCTTCATGCTCAAGGTCCGGATAGGCGGCAAGAATGGTGGCCTCGGTCATCCCCTCAGCAACCATTCCCACCACCGTCGCGACTGGAATGCGTAGTCCACGTATGCACGGCACGCCGCCCATTTGTTTGGCGTTTGTGGTAATGCGCGTGAAACCCATGCCAATGCCCTACAGAATAAACCGGCTCAAATCCGCGTTCTTGGCGAGGTCGCCGATGTGGCCGCGCACGTAGGCGGCGTCGATCTTCACTGCCTCGCCCGAGCGGTCGGGCGCCGCAAAGGAAATCTCGTCGAGCACGCGCTCCATCACGGTCTGCAGTCGCCGCGCGCCGATGTTCTCGACGTTGGAATTGACCTCGACGGCGATGTCGGCGATGGCGTCGATGGCGTCGTCGGTGAACTGCAGCTCGACGCCCTCGGTGGCGAGCAGCGCCACGGTCTGCTTGATCAGCGAGGCCTCGGGCTCGACCAGGATTTTCTTGAAATCGTCGCGCGACAGCGGCTTCAGCTCGACGCGGATCGGCAGGCGGCCCTGCAGCTCCGGCAGCAGGTCGGACGGCTTCGACACGTGGAAGGCGCCCGACGCGATGAACAGTATATGGTCGGTCTTCACCGCACCGTGCTTGGTCGAGACCGTCGTGCCCTCGATCAGCGGCAGGAGGTCGCGCTGCACGCCCTCGCGCGACACGTCGGCGCCGATCCGCCCGTCGCGCGCGCAGATCTTGTCCAGCTCGTCGAGAAAAACGATGCCGTTGTTCTCGACCGCCTTGATGGCCTCGGCCACCAGTTGGTCCTGGTCGAGCAGCTTGTCGGATTCCTCGTTGAGCAGGATGTCGTGGGAATCGCGCACCAGGACGCGGCGCGTCTTGGTGCGGCCGCCGAACGCCTTGCCGAAAATGTCGCCGATCGAGATCGCACCCATCTGGGCGCCCGGCATGCCGGGAATCTCGAACATGGGCATCGACGGGCCGCCCGACTGCAGCTCGATCTCGATCTCCTTGTCGTCCAGCTCGTTGGCGCGCAGCTTCTTGCGGAACGAATCCTTGGTCGCCGGGCTGGCGTTGGGGCCGACCAGGGCGTTGATCACGCGCTCCTCGGCGGCGAGGTGCGCGCGGGCCGAGACCTCCTTGCGCTTCTGCTCGCGGGTGATGGCGATCCCGACCTCGACCAGGTCGCGCACGATCTGCTCGACGTCGCGCCCGACGTAGCCGACCTCGGTGAACTTGGTCGCTTCGACCTTGATGAACGGCGCGCCGGCGAGCCGCGCCAGCCGGCGCGAGATCTCGGTCTTGCCCACGCCGGTCGGTCCGATCATCAAAATGTTCTTCGGCAGCACCTCCTCGCGCAGCTTGTCGTCGAGCTTCAGCCGCCGCCAGCGGTTGCGCAGCGCGATGGCGACCGCACGCTTGGCGTCGTTCTGGCCGACGATGAAGCGGTCGAGCTCGGAGACGATCTCGCGCGGGGAGAAGTCGGTCATTGCCGGATCACGGGCATCACAGCTTTTCCACCGTGACGTTGCGGTTGGTGTAGACGCAGATGTCGGCCGCGATGTCCATCGCCTTGCGCACGATCGCCTCGGCGTCGAGGCCGCTGTCGAGCAGCGCGCGCGCGGCGGCCAACGCGTAGTTGCCGCCCGAACCGATGCCGATGATGCCGGCCTCGGGCTCGAGCACGTCGCCGGTGCCGGAGAGCACCAGCGACACGTCCTTGTCGGCGACGATCATCATGGCCTCGAGCCGGCGCAGATAGCGGTCGGTGCGCCAGTCCTTGGCAAGCTCGACGGCCGCGCGGGTGAGCTGCCCGGGATATTGCTCGAGCTTCGACTCGAGCCGCTCGAACAGGGTGAAGGCGTCGGCGGTGGCGCCGGCAAAGCCGCCGATCACCTCGCCCTTGCCCAGCCGGCGGACCTTTTTGGCGTTGGACTTGACGATGGTCTGGCCGATGCTCACCTGCCCGTCGCCGCCGATCGCCACCACCCCGCCCTTGCGGACGGTGAGGATGGTGGTGCCGTGCCAATTCTCGGGCTGGGTCGGCTGCATGGGGGTCGGGTACCGGAACTCAAGGCCGACATGTAGGCGCTGGGGCCGGGCGATGCAAACCGCCGTGATGGGCCGGATCGCCAACATTCATGCGTCTGCGGCCATGG
>DASPZC010000205.1:0-26197 GCA_035636455.1 Xanthobacteraceae bacterium | reverse complement strand
GGCCTCATCGTCCAGCAGGAATTTCCACCGGCGCACTTCGCCCGCGTGGTGAGCATGATTGTCGCGATCAACCAATTCACCTTCGCCTTCGGGCCGGACCTGCTCGGCCGGCTGCAGCAGTCCGCGGGCGGCTACGCGACGGCGCTGGTTGCCTGCCTCGTCATGGACGCGGCGGCTGCCGTCATCGTGCTGCCGCCGCTGGCGGCGACGCGCAACAAGTCTTGACCTGCCCCGTCTGCTGCAACGCACACACCTTATTTGTTGATAACCGCCGGCAACCGCCCGGCGGGCAGCAATTTTGCCACAATGCCTCAAAACAGTCGCAGTGTCCGGAGGGAATGCGTGTGAGTCCCGAGACGCTTCGCGGCCGTGCGCTCGAGTGCATGCGTTTGGCGCAGGCTGTGCGCGATCCACGCCATGGCATATTGCTGCTCGACATGGCCCATTCATGGGCGGAGCTGGCTAATTCGGCGGAGCGGCTGCAGGCCATGGTGGCCGAGTCGGCGAGCCTTTTCGCAGGCGGCGAGATCAAGCCGAGACGGCGGCGCACGCGCGGGAGCACACGGTGCTGCATTGAAAAATGTAGGGCGGGCAGAGCGAAGCGTGCCCACCGACGTTGCTCGCGTGGGCACGGCGCTGCGCGCCTTTGCCCATCCTACGGATATCAGCTTCCGGGTACCGTGCCGGCCGGCAAGGTCTTGACGTAATCGGCGATTTCGCCGGGGCGGGTGAACCACACCTTTTCCCTCTGCGGATGATTGACGATGCGCTTGAGCGCCTCGCGCAGCACGCGCAGGCGATAGGGCTGGCCCATGATCATGGTGTGCAGCGCGATCCCGCACACCAGCGGCTGGCGCTCGCTCTGGCGGAGCATCTCCTCGAACTGGTCGACGATCATCCTGGCGAACTCGTCGGGCGCGTGGTGGCGGGCGAGCAACTGCGGGGAATCGTTGATCTCGATCGGGTAGGGGACCGAGAGGATCGGGCCGGCGCGGGTGCGCATCCAGATCGGCTGGTCGTCGCACGGCCAATCCATCATGAACTCGTAGCCGGCCTCCTTGAGCAGGTCGGGGGTGACCGTGCTCTGCGACATCCACGGCGCCATCCAGCCGCGCGGCGGCTTGCCCTGGAAGCGCGCGACGGTGTCGTTCACCTCGGCGATCAGCCGCGCCTCGTCGGCCTCCCACAACAGCCCCGGCCGTTCCGAGTTGGTGCGGCCGTGGCCGATGAACTCGTCGCCGCGCGCGCGGATCGCCTCGGGAATGTCCGGGTAGTTGTCGAAGATGCCGGCATTGACGAGATGGTTGCCGGGCAACTTGAGCTCGTCGAGCAGCTCGATCAGGCGCCAGAAGCCGACCCGGTTGCCGTAGTCGCGCCAGGAATAGTCGCGGTGGCTGGGGGGCGGGCTCTCGACGCCGAGCACGTGGCCGAGCCCGCGTCCGAAGGCGAAATACTCGATGTTGAGCGCCACGTGGACGGCCAGCCGCCGGCCGTCCGGCCAGGAATAGTCGCGCCGCTTGGTGATCGGCGAATAGTCGTAACGTCCGTGGGTCGGCAGCTGCATCGTTAAAATTCCCTGCCGATCATGCGGTCGAGCGCGCAGCGTCCGGCGCCGCGGAAGAAGATGGCGAGGTAGATGAGGGTCAGCAGCAGGGGGAATTCCCAGCCGCCGCGCGCGCTCGAGAAGAAATATCCGTTCGCGCCGTGCCAGTAGGTGACGATCGCCATCTGCACCGTGAACATCAGGGCGAGCGGGCGCGTCAGCAGTCCGACGGCCAGCATCATTCCGCCGAAGAATTCGAGGATGCCGAGAAAATACGCCCAGGCGAGCGGCGCCGGAAAGCCGAGCGGGGTGAGAACATTTTGCGCCACCGGTCCGGCAAACCCGCCGAACAGCTTGGCATAGCCGTGATAGACGACGACCGCGCCCGCGCAGAAGCGGATGATCGCGTAGCTGTACGGCGCAACGCCCTGATAGAGCCCCGCGAGCCCCGGCACGATGAGCCGGCTCGTGTCGATCTTGCCTTCCATTGTCGCCTCCCTCGCGCAAGCCCGTTGCGCCGGCCGATGATTCCACATCGGCCCGGCCGGCGGGAAGGGCCGCGGCCGCTTATTGCTGGAGCATGATCTTTTCCGAAAACCGGTGCCCACCCCGGATCAGGTCCGGGGCAGGCTTTTTCGCGATCATGCTCTACATCCGCCCCGCCTTGTATTTGACGTCGCGCAGGCGGATGAGGCCGTCCGGATAGGGGACGTAGTTCTGCAGGTCGGCGGCGAGCCCCCAGATCCACTTCTGGTGCCACAGATAGATGATCGGCCGCTCGTCGAGGAGAATCCGCATGACGCCCTCGTAGGCCTGCTTGCGCGCGGCGCGGTCGCTGGTCAGCCGCGCCGCCTGCAGCAGGTTCTCGAGCTCCGGATTGCAATAGTGGCCGTCATTGCCCGGCACCTTGCAGCCGACGAGGGTGTGGATGTTGGCGTCGGGGTCGATGCGGCCGCTCCAGCCCACGTAGTCGGCGTCGAAATTGCCCTCGCGCGCCCGCTGCAGCATGGTGATGAACTCGGTGAGCTCGATCTTCACCTCGATGCCGGCCTCGCTCGCCATCGACTGGATGATCTCGGCCGCCTGCCGGTTGGCATCGGCGTTGGGCACGAGCAGGGTGAGCGTCGGATTGGCGACGCCGGCCTCCTTGAGCAGCGCCTTGGCGCGCTCGACGTCGCGCGCGGGAACCGGCAGGGCCCCATTGTAATAGAAGTTCGGCGGCGGCACCGGCTGATTGCCGACCTGGAACTCGCCGCTGTTGGCGACGGCGTTGAGGATGTTGCGGTCGATGGCGAGATCGAGCGCGGCGCGCACGCGCTTGTCCTTGCCGAACGGGTTGCTCGCGCGGGCGCCGTTCGCGATGTTGAAGGTGATGCCCTGATAGCCGAGCCCGGTGATCGCCGCGGCGGCGAGCTTGTCGCTCTTGCGCAAGGTGTCGAGATCGGTCGGGGAGAGGCGCTCGATCATGTCGAGCTGGCCGGCGCGCAGGTTGGCGAAGCGCACCGTTGCGTCCGGCATGGGCAGGAAGACGACGCGCTGGATGAAATAGCGGTCCTTGTCCCAATAGTCGGCGAACCGCTCGAGCACGATGCGGTCCTGCGGCACGCGCTCGACGAAGCGATAGGGCCCCGCGCACACCGGCTTGTTGCCGAACTGGTCGCCGAGCGCCTGCGCCGCCTTGGGCGACACCATGATGCCGGCGCGGTCGGCGAACTGCGCGAGCAGCGGCGAGAATGGCGTCGCCATGTCGACTCGCACGGTCAGCTCGTCGAGCGCCTCGACATTGCCGATCGCGCTGATCTCGCTCTTGCGCCGGCTGTCGGGGAGCGTGAGCGCGCGGTCGAGGCTGAACTTCACCGCCGCGGCGTTGAACGGCACGCCGTCGTGGAAGCGCACGCCCGGCCGCAGCCGAAAAGTGATCGCCTTGCCGTTGGCCGCGGTCTCCCAGCTCGTCGCCAGCATCGGCACAATGCTGGCGTCCGGCGCGATGTCGACCAGCTTGTCGCAGATCGACGTCATCACGTTGCGGCCGACGAAGCTCCAGTTCTTGGCGCCGTCGAGGGTGTCGGGGTCCTCCTGCAGCCCGATGCGCAACGTCTGCGCCGCTGCCGGGGCCGGCAGCACGAGAAGGGCGGCGATGAACGCGGCCGGCAGCGCTCGCATGGGCTTTCCCCCGGGTGTTCGAGCCGGACAAATTGTCAGCCGCAACGCCGCCAGGCAAGACGGTGTCACTTCGGTCGGCCGCCGCGGGTGACCCGATAATTCGGCTTGATGTGCGTGTTCAGATATGCGCCTTGCGACGGCGCGACGCAAAACGCATCGAATTCCTCGGGCGGCAGGTCGTGATAGGTATAGGACGCGCCGTCCTGAACACGACGAACAGCTCGCCCGTCTCGATGGCGTAGTTGTATTGGCTGATGGTCGACGATTTGGCCTCGATCATTCGCGGCGCCTCCGCGGATGATCAGCGCCGATTGGACCGCTGCGGTTGCGGCGCGGCCCATTTATGGGATTGATGGATAGAGCAGCCGGGTTCGTCGCGACGGAGTCTTGCGCCATGCCGGCTGTCCCCACCACGACTCTCCCCTCCGGCGAGCGGATTCCGGTGCTCGGGCAGGGCACCTGGGCGTTCGGCGAAGACCGCGGGCGGCGGCGCGAGGAGGTGGCGGCGCTGCGCCTCGGGGTCGACCTCGGGCTCACCCTGATCGACACGGCCGAAATGTACGCCGATGGCGAGGCCGAGCGGGTGGTGGGCGAGGCGATCGCCGGCCGGCGCGACGCGGTCTTTCTGGTGAGCAAGGTGCTGCCGCAAAACGCGACGCGGCGCGGCACGATCGCCGCGTGCGAGCGGAGCCTCAAGCGGCTCAAGACCGATCGGCTCGATCTCTACCTGCTGCACTGGCGCGAGGACGTGCCGCTCGCCGAGACGCTCGAAGGGTTTCGCGCCCTCGTGCGCGCCGGACAAATCCGCCATTGGGGCGTGAGCAATTTCGACGTCGACGACATGGAGGAGTTGGTCCGCCTCGACGGCGGCGCCGAGGTCGCGACCGATCAGGTGTTCTACAATCTCAAGCGGCGCGGCATCGAGCTCGATCTTGTTCCGTGGTGCCGCCGGCGGCGCATCCCGATCATGGCCTATTCGCCGCTCCACCAGGGCAAGCTCGCGCGCTCGCGCGTGCTCAAGGAGGTCGCGGCGCGGCACGCGGCGACGCCGTCCCAAGTGGCGCTCGCCTGGCTTGTCGGGCGCGACGGCGTCATCGCCATCCCGAAGGCGGGCAGCGACGCGCATGTGCGCGAGAACCGCGCCGCCCTCGATCTGCACCTGACCCGGCGCGACCTCGCCGCGCTCGAGGCGGCGTTCCCGCGCCCCGCCCGCAAGCAGCCGCTGGCGATGGTGTGAGGCGCGGCGCGGCGTTGCACGTTCCCCGGGCGCGGCGCAGCGTGAAGCGGTGCGCTGCAGACCCGGGGTCCATGAGCATCGCGCAATTTGGGTCCCGGATCAGCGGCGCACCGTTTCGCTTCGCTCCACGCTGCGCCGCATCCGGGATACGCCCGCGAGGAAGAGCAAAACATATCGCCCGGCGTCTCTGCCGGGCGATGCAGTCCGTTTCACATACGCCCTACCGCGCGAGCGGATCTGGGCGGATCTGCAGCTTGAACACCTTGGGCTGCTCCTTGGTGCCGCCTTCGGCGTGGAACACGGTGCGGGTGCCGGACGTGGTCCACAGGCCGCGCCCCTTCCAGCCGCCGTTCGGGTCGTCGATGCGGCCGTCCACGTTCTTGGTGAAGAAGCCCTGCGGATAGGGCACGCGAATATCGACCAGCTTGCCGTTGACGACGGCGAGCAGCGACTCGGCGCCGTTGGTCGAGGCGATCGGCACGTTCGCTCCGAGGCCGAGCGTGTTGTAGCGGTCGACCCAGATGTAATAGGCGTGGTTGGCGCTGCCCGGCCCTTTCACATCCTTGAACTGCGGCCCGGGCATTGGATAGAGGGTCCACCCTTCCGGGCAGTGCTTGCCGGTCGCCGCGGCGGGACCGTTGAGCGGGCCCTTGCACTTGCTGCGGTCGAAGCTCGCCACGTGTCCGCTCGCGAGCGCGGTCCACACGACCCCGTTGAGGTCGACGTCGAGTCCGCGCGGACTGAAGCCTCCATCGGGCGGCAGGTAGATTTCCGTCAGCGCCGTCTCCGATGGGTTCGGACCCGGCACGATCCGCATGACGTAGCCGGGCTGGTCCATCAGGGAGAACCCGATGTCCATCGACTGGCCCCAGATCGAGTCGTCGATCGGGCTCGGCTGCACGGCGTAGAACGCCGCGATGATCCGCTTGTCCTTGGCGGGGTCGAGCGGCTCCTTGGCTTCGACGTACTCGTCGCGCTTGCCGTTGCCGTTGGCGTCGATGATCAGCGGCGTCCAGCCCTGCGACTTCGCCTCGTCGCCGGTCTCTTCGTACATCTTCGTGTTCAGCCAGCCGACCACGCCGCTCTGCGGCCCGCCCGCGCTGGTCCACAGCGTGTTGTTGGCGTCATGGCCGAAGTAGAGGTGATGGGTCGGGAAGCAGGTGCTGATGAGCGACCACTTGCCGGTCTTCGGGTCGTACATGGAAAGATGCCGCGGCGACTCGTTGAGCGGCACGACCTTCGCGGAGGGGTGATCCGAGCCCTTCTTGCAGAAGTCCGGATTGGCCGCCGGCCGGATGCGGGCGGTGAACCAGACCCGTCCCTTCTCGTCGAAGATCGGGTTGTGAATGCTGGTGTGGCCGTCCCAGATCGGCTCCTCGCCCCAGTAGGGCGAAGGCCCGCGCGGCGCATCCGTCGACGAGGGCGTCTTCGGATCGCGATAGGGGTGCTTGATGACCGAGGCCTTGTGGTGGACCGGATCGAGCACCGGAACGTTGTCGGTCGACTCTTCGGGCGCCCCGTAGATCAGGCCGTTGGCATTGATCGTCGGGTTGCGTTTGTCGGTCGAGATCGCGTCGTGCATATAATGTTTGTTGGTCGACCAGTCCCACATGCTGACGACGACGTTGCGCTCGACGCCCTGCGGCCGCTCGGGCTTGGCGAACGGCACTTCGCCGGCCGCGACGCGGTCGGTCCAGTCGGCGAACAGGGAAATTCCCTTGTCCGGGCCGAGCAGCGTCAGGCGGGCGGCCATCGGCCCCTGCGCCTGGCCGGACTGGATGCGCCGCGTCCACGCCTCGGCCGAGTTCTTGAACTCGCCGAGCTGCGGAGAAATGGTGCGGATGCCTCTGGTGCCGAAAGCATGGCACGACTGGCACGCGTTCTTGATCGTGTCGACCCAGTAGTGCTGATCCTTCATCACCTCGGGAATGCCGTTGCCCTTTTGGCCGGTGCCGGGGAACTGATCGGCCGCCGGGATCCTGAGCATCGCATACCAGTACATGCCCGGATAAAATTGTGCCGCCGCGGCGGGGTTCGGCGCCGGAACCGCGGTCAGGTTGAGGAGCTTGCCGGGCGCGCTCTGCACCTTGGGCGAGTCGACGAGGCCGTAGCCGCGCACCCACACCGAGTAGTTCGCCTGGGGCAGCTCGGGGATGACGTAGCGGCCGCGATCGTCCGTCACCACGATCTTGGCGAACTTGGTGGGGAGATCGGTCGTCTCCGCGATCACCCACACGCCGGCCTCGGGTCCGTTCGGCCCGGTGACGACGCCGCCGAGGTCGGTCGCGCCGACCTGGATGGCCGGATCGGCCTGTTGCGCGCGTGCGGGCACCGGCGCGGCAGCCAGCAGCGCGGCGAGCGTGATCGCCGCGACGCCCGCGTACAAGTCTCGTGTCTGCATGAGAGCCTCCCTTTGCGGCGCGTGGCGCTGCGGCGCGCCCGACGCACGTTGTTTATTGCGCGAAAATGTGACGCATCGGGGTAGGGGCGGCAAGCGGAATCGGCGCCGGGATGGCGCGGATTTTCGGCCGACCTGCCCCGCGATGAAGCGCAGGCCTTGAGGCCTGCGAAGCGAATTTTAGGCGGCGACCTTGCCGAGGAAGCTGTCGACCTCGGCGCGCAGGTTGTCGGAGGCGGTCTCGACCGCGTCGGCGGCGGCGAGCAGGGTCTGCGCCGACGCGCTGGTGTCGGCGATGGCGCCGGCGACCTCGCCGAGCACCGCGGCGACCTGTTTGGTCTCCCTGGCGGCGCTCGCGACGTTATGGGCGATCTCGCCGGTCGCCGCGTTCTGCTGCTCGACCGAGGAGGAGACCGACGAGGCGGCGCGGTCGATCTCCTGCATGCGCTCGGCGATGCGGCCGATCGCCTCGACCGCGCCCGCGGTCATCGACTGTACGGCGGAGATCTGCGCGTCGATCTCTTCCGTCGCCTTGGCGGTCTGCACCGCGAGCGACTTGACCTCCGAGGCGACGACCGCAAAGCCCTTGCCCGACTCGCCCGCCCGCGCCGCCTCGATCGTGGCGTTGAGCGCCAGCAGGTTGGTCTGCTCGGCAATCGCCTGGATCAGCTTGACCACGTCGCCGATCTTCTGCGCCGCCTTGGCGAGGCCGGCGACGTGGTCGTTGGTGGATTTGGCCTCGCCGGCCGCGACGCCCACCACTTCGGTGGTGTGGCCGAGCTGCCGGCTGATCTCGGCGATCGAGCGCAGCAGCTCCTCGGCCGCCGTCGCCGCGGTGGCGACGTTGCTCGACGCCTCGTTCGAGGCGTCGACCGCGTGACCGGCGCGCTGCGAGGTCTGGCTGGACGAGGCGGAGAGCGCGGTCGCAATCGCCTTCATCGCGGTGGCACTGTCGCCGACCGTCCCCAACACGTCTTCCACCCGCTCGCGGAACGCTGCGATCGCCCGCTCGATGGTTTTGCGGCGCTCCTCCTGCTCGGCCATGCTGGCCTGGCGCTGCTCGGCTTTCGCCTGCTCGGTCACGTCCTCATGGGTGACCACCCAGCCGCCGCCGAGCATCGGCTTGTTGAGCAGCGAGATGATGCGCCCGCCGGTTTCGACCGCCTGGCGCGTCGGCTTTCCCACGGCGAGCGCCGCCATCAGTTTCTTGATGTATTGCTCCGGATCGCCGGTGAAGGCGCCGCTCTTGATGCGGTACTGCAGCAGCTCGCGCAGCGTGCAGCCGGGCTTCACGACGTCCGGCGACAGGTCGTACATGCGCACGTAGGTCGCGTTGCACATGACGAGGCGCTGCGCGGCATCGAACATGCACAGGCCCTGGGACATGTTGTCGAGGGCACTCATCAGGCGGCGATTGCGCCGGCGCGCGCGCGCGCGGCCAATGAGCGCGGCACAGGCCGCCAGGCAGGCGACCGCGGCGAGAACGGCGGGCCAGCCGGCGCCATCGGCGAGGCCGGCGACATGCTGGAACATGAGGCACCCAGCGGTCGAATGACCCGGGGAAAGTATTTCGACCGGCCTTATTTTTGGTTAACGGATCGTTTGGGTTGCACGCGTTTTTGCGGCCCGGGCGCGCGGTAATCGGCTCTTCGCGCGGCCCCCGCTACTCGCCCGTCCATTGCGGCGGGCGCTTGCTGAGGAACGCGTCCATGCCCTCGCGGAAATCGCGGCTCATGTAGCACATGAGGATCAGGTCCTCCTCGTCCTCGTGGGAGGAGGGTGCCTGCATGCGCCGCAGCGCCTCCTTGGTGGCGCGCAAGGTGAGCGGCGCGTGGCCGGCGATCAGCCGGGCGAGCTCGTCGGCCCGGCGCAGCAGCGCCGGCTGGTCGTCGACCACCTCGTTGAGGAAGCCGAGCTTGAGGCCTTCCTGCGCGTCAATGAGGCGCGCGGTGAGGACCAGCTCCTTCACCCGCGCCGGCCCGATCAGCGCGGTCAGCCGCCGGATGCTCGCCATGGACAGGCAATTGCCCAGGGTGCGTGCGATCGGGAAGCCGATGCGGGCGGTGGCGGCGGCGATCCGCAGGTCGCAGCACGAGGCGATGCCGGCGCCGCCGCCGGTGCACGCGCCGGCGATCGCCGCAATGGTCGGCACGCGGCAGCGCTCGACCGCGTCGAGGATACGGTCGAGGCGGGCTTCGTAGTCGATCGCGTCCTGCGGCGTTTTGAAGGCGCGGAACTGGTTGATGTCGGTGCCCGCCGCGAACGCCTTGTCGCCGGCCCCGGTGAGCACCATCACCTTGAGCGCGCGATCGTCGCCGGCCGCCGCGCAGATGTCCTTGATCCGCTCGTACATGGCGAAGGTGAGCGCGTTGCGCGCCTGCGGCCGGTTGAAGGTGACGAAGCCGATGCCGTCGCGCACCTCGCAGAGGAGGTCGCTGTCGGCGGACTGCGACGAGGCGGTGGCGGCCATTGCAAAATGTTCCTTTAAGCGAAGCAGATAGAGCCGGACGTTAAAGGGTCCGTGAACGAATGCAAATCGCCGCCGGGCCCGCAGCATGGCGGTGACATCTTACAGTTGCGCGCGCTTGCGGCGCATGACATGAAAAACCCGCGCCCCGCCGAATCGACCCTCCGGACTCTGCCTCGAACGCCAGGTACCCCCGATGAGACGAGCTGTCCTTCTGTTTCTTCTGCTGGCCGTGAGTGCGTGCGTCGGCGTGGTCCCCAACGTCGAGGGCGTCAGGACCGTTGGCATAGTCTCGGGGATCGGCGACAAGTTCTACCTCCGCACGGTCGGGCTCACGGTCTTCGGCAATGAGTCCCAGGAGATTGCGACGGATTCCTGGGGCATCGACGAACTGATCACCGCCAAGGTCCGCGCCGCCTTGGCGCCGCGCTTCGACGTCCGACCGGTGACGTACAGGCGCGCTGCCTTCGCATCGTTCCCCGACCGCACCGGCATCCTTGCCCAGTACTTTCGCCCGGAGCTCGTCCGCACCGAGGTTTCCCCGCAAGGGCTCGACGCCTACGTCGTCATCCTGAAGAGCGAGCGTCAATACAGTCGGACGAACCAAATACTTCAAGGGCTCGGCATGGTGAAGAGCGGCAGTCTCTTCACCCAGTACGTTCACCTGCACGCGTATTACGGCATCTCGCTTGTCGATGGCCGCGCGTTCAACATCAAGAGCGGGGCCATCTCGATCATACCGGGACAACATCAGTTCATGGACATCATGGGCTCGCCTTATCGCAAGGTCGACGCGACGTGGTGGCCGGCATCGCTCGATGCTGCGTCCAATCAGCGGCTCAAGGGCGCCGTTGTCGAGTTGATCGACCAGAGCCTGCCGGATACGCTGCGCAGGATGAAACTGGTCGACTGATGCGCGCGCTCGGGGCAATGCGACAGCCTCAATGACCCTAGCGATCCCCGCGGCCCTCATCATCCTCGCGCTCATCGTGGCGCCGCAGCTGTGGATTTCGACGGTGATGCGCCGCCATGCCGGCAGCGCGCGGAGATTCCGTGGACCGGCGGCGAGTTCGCCCGCTTCTTGCTCGACGGCATGAAGCTCGACAAGGTCAAGGTCGAGGAAACCGAACGCGGCGACCATTATCATCCCCTTGCCAAGGCGGTCCGCCTCACCACCGAGCATTTCTACGGCCGCTCGCTCACCGCGATCGTGATCGCCGCCCACGAGGTCGGCCACGCGATGCAGGATGCCACCGGTTACGCCCCGCTCAAGACGCGAACCCGGATCGCCGGCCTCGCCGACTATGTCCACAAGGCGGGCGCGCTCTGCATCGTCGCGGCGCCGGCGATCGCCGCGCTGATGCGCCACCCGGGCGGCATCGTCATCGGCCTCGTGGCGGCGATCCTCACGAACCTGACCGCCGTCGTCATGCACGCGGTCACGCTGCCGGTCGAGTTCGACGCCAGCTTCAACCGCGCCCTCGGGGTGCTCAAGCAGGGACGTCTGATTCCGGAAGAGGAATTCGCTGCCGCCCGCCACATCCTCAGCGCCGCCGCCTACACCTATGTCGCCGGCGCCCTGATCGATCTCATCAACCTGCCGCGGCTGCTGCGGTATCTGCGGTGGTAGCGACTTGCGAATGGATCACCGCCCTCATGGTGAGGAGCCGCGCGTAGCGCGGCGTCTCGAACCATGGCCGCAGACTCGCCTGCTGCCATCCTTCGAGACGCCCTCGCTACGCTCGGGCTCCTTCAGGATGAGGACCGAGTTTTGGTTGCTCGCCATTCGCCATTCGCTAGTCCACATTTGCTTGACCGTATCGCCCCGCTGCGTTATCAGCGCGCCCATGATTCCGGCCTGCACCATGTCCGTTTCCACAGCTGATCGCGGCACATCCGCGGGGCCGGGACCATTGCGCATGCGCTAGTCGCAACCAGCACAGACGCAAAGGCCAACCCTGCCACTCACCCGGCGGGGTTTTTGTTTGTCAATGGAGCAGGATGCGAGCCATGCTTGAGACCAAACGCGAGCCGTTCATCATCCGGCACGCGGCCCCCGAGGACGCGCTGGCGCTGACCGACACGATCGCCCGGATCGACGAGGAGACCGAGTTCCTCGGCGTGCCGGGCGAATTCCGCCAGCGCTGGGCGGACGGATTTGCCGAACGCCTCAAGACCATGGGGGAGAACGGCACCGGCGCCTACGTGCTCGCCGCGCATGACGGGGAGATCATCGGATTTCTCGGCGCGTTCGCGGGGATGATCGATCGGGCCCGCGGAGTGATCTACATCGCCCATGTGGGCATCCGCCGCGCGTGGCGTGGGCGCGGCGTCGGCGCGGCCTTGTTCGCGGCGATCGAGGCGTGGGCGCGCGGGCAGGGCGCGTGGCGGCTCGAGTTGCGCGTCGACGAGGAGAATGCGCGCGGCCTCGCGCTCTACCGCAAGCGCGGCTTTGCGGTCGAAGGCCGCATCGTCGATGCCGCCAGCATGGACGGCGCTTGGCGCAATCACCTGTGGATGGCGAAGGAGCTGCGCCGGTTCGCGCAGCCGCCTTGGGCACCGCTTGAGCTTCCCGCGAACGGGCAGAGCCCACGCGAACGCGCGCCGCTCGTCAGCCGGGTGCGCCTCGAGGACGCGGCGCTGGTGCGCCGGTTCGAGCAGGAACTGCTCGGCGAAACGCCGTTCCTGCTCAAGCAGCCGCACGAGGTGCGCGACGACGAGGCCGCCAGGAAGGAGTTCGCCGAGCAGGTCGACCAGCCGACGTGCCTTCTCCTCGCAGCCGTGATCGCCGGCGCGCAGGGCGAGCGCATCGTCGGCTACGCCAGCGCCACGTGCGAGGTGCCGACGCGCATGCATCATAACGCCTTCGCGGTCGTCCACGTGCTGCGCGCGCATTGGGGTCTTGGCCTGGGCCAAGATCTCGCCGCGCGGATCGAAGGTTGGGCGCGCGAGCAAAACATCCGCCGGCTCACGACGGCGCTCTCGGCCCACAACACACGGGCGTTGCGCTTTGCGACGGCGCGGGGATTCCGCCAGGAGGTCTTCTCCCCGCGCTATGCCGTGATCGACGGCCGCGCCGTCGACCGCGTGCGCATGGGGAAAATTCTCGCGCCGTAGGATGGGTTGATGGGTCTCGCCGCGCGATGCACGGCTCAACCCATCCTACAGGCGATTGCCAGCGCCGCGCCATTGGTGACAGACTTGCGCCACGCGCGCGCCGCCGGCGGTTCGCGCCATCAGGGGAGGGCCGCATGCTGCACCGTTTGCTGTTCGCATTTGCGCTGGTCGCGGCGACGATGTTCGGCGCTGCCGCGCAGGATCTGCCGAAGACCCAGTTCAAGGTGATCGGGCTCAACAGCCCGACCCCGGCCTCGATCGTCGACGAGCTGCCGTTCTGGCGAAAAACCGTCCCGGAGGCGTCGAAGGGCGCGGTCACCGCCGACGTGACGCCGCTCGACCAGATGGGCATCGACGACAAGACCATGCTGCGGCTGCTCAAGCTCGGCGTGATGGATTTCGCCGGCATGGACATTTCGAAGATGGCCGGCGACGACCCGCGCTTCGAGGGCTGCGATCTCGCCGGGCTCACTCTCGATCCGGACAAGGCGCGCGCGGCCTGCAACGCCTATCGCGACGTGATCGACCGGCAGATGCAGAAGAACTGGAACGCCAAGCTCCTCGCGTTCGGCGGCAACACGCCCCAGGTGTTCTGGTGCCGCGACGTGATCGGCGGGCTCGACGGCTTCCGCGGCAAGAAGGTGCGCGTGTTCAACAACACCATGCGCGACTTTCTCAGCGGCGTCGGCGCGACGGCGGTGAGCATGGCGTTCGCCGAGGTGGTGCCGGCGCTCAACAACGGCGTGGTCGATTGCGCCGTCACCGGCAGCCTGTCGGGCAATACCGCGTCGTGGAACGAGGTGACGAAGTCGATCTACCCGATGTCGCTCGGCTGGAGCATCAACGTGCTCGCGGTCAACCTCAACACCTGGAACCGGCTCGATCCCAAGGTGCAGGCGTTCATGCTCCAACAGGCCAGGCCCTACGAGGACAAGATGTGGGCGACGATCAAGACCACCACGGCCGAGGCGGAGAACTGCAACACCAACAAGCAGCCCTGCAGCATGGGCAAGCTGGCGAAATCGATCATCGTGCCGGTCAAGCCGGAGGAGGCGGAGACGCACAAGAAGCTGGTCGAGGGCGCGGTGCTCGCCGGCTGGGCGAAGCGCTGCGGCGCCGAGTGCGTGAAGGAATGGAACGACACCGTCGGCAAGGCGCTCGGCCTCAAGGCGCCGACGTCGTAATACGCCGACGTCATCCTGAGGCGCGAGCGGCGAAGCCGCGAGCCTCGAAGGATGAAAATGGAGGCGCATGCTTCCATCCTTCAAGACGCACTTCGCTCGCTCCTCAGAATGAGGGTGCGTGTTTCGATGGAAATTGTGATGACTTACGTCCGCCGCTGGACCCACTGGGGCCTGTGGTTCGGCGGCGCGCTTATCCTCCTCGCCGCGGTCCTCATCGGCATCGACGTGCTGATGCGCAAATTCCTCGCCCGCTCGATCGGCGGCGCGGACGAGCTGGCCGGCTATTCGCTCGCCATCGGCACCGCCTGGGGGCTCGGCGCCGCCCTGGTCGACCGGGCGCATATCCGCATCGATTCGCTCTACGTGCTGTTTCCCCGGAAGCTGCGGCTCGCGCTCGACCTCGCGGCGCTCATCCTCTTCGTCGCGTTTTTCGGGCTGATGGCGTGGCACGGGTTCGGCGTCGTCGAGCAGTCGTGGATTTCCGGCTCGCGCAGCCAGTCTTCGCTGGAGACGCCGGTGGTGCTCCCGCAGCTCCTGTGGATCGTCGGCCTGCTCGGGTTCGTCGTCACGGGCGTGCTCCTGTTCGTGCACGCGCTGGCCCTGGCCGTGCGCGGCGACACCCAAGGCATGGCGCGGGCGATCGGCACGCGTTCCGCCGAGGAGGAGGTCGAGGACGAGATCCGCGACCTCAAGGCGCGGCAGACCGGGCCGGGCGGCTGACATGCTCGGCATTACGCTCGCGCTGCTGGTGGGCCTCCTGGCGCTGTCGGTGCCGGTCGCGGCCGGCATGGGCATTCTCGGCCTCGCGCTCTCCGCCATCTACTCGAAGCTGCCGCTCTCGCTCGCCATGGGCGAGATCGCCTGGGGCACCTCCAACAATTTCATCATCGTCGCCATCCCGTTCTTCGTGCTGCTGGGCGAGATCCTGCTGCGCTCCGGCATGGCCGAACGCATGTACAACGCGCTGGTGCTGTGGATGCCGTGGCTTCCCGGCGGGCTGATGCATTCCAACATCGCCGCCTGCGCGATGTTCGCGGCGACCTCCGGCTCGAGCGTGGCGACGGCGGCGACCATCGGCACGGTCGCGCTCGGCGAGGTAGAGAAGCGCGGCTATTCCGAGCGCCTGTTCCTCGGCACCATCGCGGCCGGCGGCACGCTCGGCATTCTCATTCCGCCCTCGATCAACATGATCGTCTACGGCGTGCTCACCGAGACCTCGATCCCAAAGCTCTATCTTGCCGGATTCATCCCGGGGATCATCCTCGCCAGCCTGTTCAGCCTCACCGTGCTGGTTTTCTGCATCGCGCGGCCGGAGCTCGGCGGCAAGCCGACGCCGGCGACCTGGCCGCAGCGCATCCAGGCGCTGCCCGATCTGCTCCCGCCGCTCGTCATCTTCCTCGCGGTGATCGGCTCGATCTACGCCGGCTGGGCGACCGCGACCGAATCCGCCGCGCTCGGCGTGATCGCCGCCATCGGCATCGCCGCGTGGAACCGGCGCCTGACCATGCTCACGCTGCTGCACGCCTTCGAAGGCACCATGCGCACCACCGCCATGATCATGGCGATCCTGCTTGCCGCCTATTTCCTCAACTTCGTCATCACCTCGATCGGCCTGACCGGCCAGGTCAACCGCTTCATCACCGGCCTTTCGCTCACCCCGCTCGAGCTGCTGATCGCGGTGGTGATCTTCTATTTCATCCTCGGCTGCTTCATGGAAACGTTGTCGATGATGGTGGCGACCGTGCCGATCATCGCGCCGATCATGTTCAAGGCGGGCTTCGATCCGGTGTGGTTCGGCATCATCATCATCATCTTGATGGAGCTGGCGATGATCACGCCGCCGGTGGGCATCAACCTCTACGTGGTGCAGGGCCTGCGCAAGCGCGGCAAGATCGACGACGTGATCATCGGCACGTCGCCGTTCGTCATCGCCATGCTGGCGATGATCGTGATCCTCTCCATCTGGCCGCAGGTGGCGCTGTTCCTGCCCAGGCTCGCCGGGAATTGAGCGCTCGTGTCCCGGATGCGGTGCAGCGCGCAGCGGTGCACCGCTGATCCGGGACCCAGCTTGCGCATGAATTGCTGGACCCCGGGTCTGCAGCGCACCACTTCGGGCCGCCCCGTTGCACTTCGTGCAACGGGGACCCCTCCGTGCTGCGCTGCGCCCGGGGCACGCCCTATCCGATCGCGATCACGATATTGCCCACCTCGTCGAGGTCGGCGCGCGCTGCGGGCGGGACGAGGCAGGTCGCGTCGTATTCCTCGACGATCAGCGGCCCGGTTCGGCCGCCGGCAAGGTCGGAGCGGCGCAGCACCGGCGTGTCGATCCACCCGTGCGGAGCGCCGAACCAGGCGCGCCGCGGCGGCGTGGGCGCAGGCTCGGGCCGATCGGACCTGATGTGCTCCGGCATGCCGCGCTCGCGCAGGCCCCGGCCCACCACCTGGATCGACACCAGCTCGACCGGCTCGTCCGGCCCGGCGCGGTGGCCATAGGTGCGCTCGTGCTCCTCGGCGAATGCCGTCTCGAGCGCCGCGACCATCTTGTCGTCGATCCGGCCGTCCGGCACCGGCACCACCAATTCGAACGTCTGTCCCCTGTAGTGCAGCGCCGCCGCCCGTTTTATGCGCGCACGGGTGCCCGCAAATCCCTCGGCCGCGAGCTGTCCCTGCGCCTCGCGCGCAAGCGCGTCCCAGGCAGCGCCGATTTCGGCGAGGTCGGTGCCGCGCAAGAGGCGGCGCAGCGTGCGCGAGTAATGATGCTCGAGGTCGGCGTAGAGCAGCCCGAACGACGAGAACAATCCCGCCGACGGCGGCACCACCACCCGGGTGATGCCGAGCGCCGACGCCATGGCGGCGGCGAACAGCGGCCCGTTGCCGCCGAAGGCGAACAGCGCAAAGTCGCGCGGGTCGCGGCCGCGCTCGGTCGACACCGCCTTGATGGCGCGGATCATGTTCGAGGCGGCGATCTCGAACGCGCCGTAGGCAGCCCGTTCGATGGTCATGCCGAGCGGCTTTGCCACCTTCTTGGCGAAGGCGACGCGCGCCTTGTCGGCGTCGAGCCGCAGCGCGCCGCCGACCAGCGCCTGCGGGTTGATGTAACCGAGCAGCACGTTGGCATCGGTCAAGGTCGGCACGTCGCCGCCCTTGTCGTAGCAGACCGGGCCGGGCTCGGCGCCCGCGCTGTGCGGGCCGACCTGCAGCGCGCCGCCCGCGTCGATCCACACGTGCGAGCCGCCGCCGGCGCCGACCTCGGCGAGATCGATCGCCGGCACTTTGAGGGTGTAGCCCGCTCCGGTGAGCAGGCGCGAGCCGATGACGATGCCGGCGCCGACCGCATATTCGTGCGAGCGCGTGACTTCGCCGTGCTCGACGATCGCCGCCTTGGCGGTGGTGCCGCCCATGTCGAAGGTGATGATGCTGGAAAACTGCTTCGCGCGCGCCAGCGCCTGCGCGCCCACCACGCCGCCCGCCGGCCCGGATTCGATGATGTGGATCGGCCGCGCCGTCGCCGCCGCGCCGGTGGTGAGCCCGCCGTTCGACTGCATGAGCAGGAGCGGCGCCGCAATGCCGGCTGCGTCGAGCCGGCTGCGCATGGCACGCAGATAGGTCGCGACGATCGGCGTCACATAGGCGTTGATCACCGTCGTCGAGGTGCGCTCGTATTCCTTGATCTCCGGCAGCACCTCGCAGGAGATGCTGAGCGCGAGCCCGGGCGCATGGCGCGCGACGATGTCCTTGATCATCAGCTCGTGCGCCGGGTTGGCGAACGAGTTGATGAGGCAGACCGCGATCGCCTCGACCCGTTCGGCGATCAGCGCATCGACGGCGCGCTCCGCGTCGGCCGGATCGAGCGCGCGCTCGATCTCGCCCCTATGGTCGATGCGCTCGTCCACCACCTTGCGCAGATAGCGCTCGACCAGCGGCTCCGGCTTGGTCCAGCCGATGTCGTAGAGGCGCGGCATGCGCAACGTGCGGATCTCCAGCACGTCGCGGAAGCCCTTGGTGGTGATGAGCCCGACGCGCGCGCCCTTGCGCTCGAGGATGGCGTTGGAGGCGACCGTGGTGCCGTGGCGGATCTCCTCGATGGCGGCGCCCGCGATGCCGGTCTCGGCAAACAGCTCCTCCAGCCCGTCGACGATCGCCGCCGCGTAGTTCTCGACGCTCGACGACACCTTCTTGGTATGGATGCGGCCGTCGGAGCCGACCAGCACGATGTCGGTGAAGGTGCCGCCGATGTCGACGCCGGCGCGAAAGGTCGTCGCCATCACGCGGACGCCGCCTCGCGCTCGCTCATAACCGGATCGTCCCGCTGCACCTTGGGCGCTTCGCGCCAGCCGCGTTGCGCGCGCATGGCGACGCGGCGCGCGTCAGTCGCGGCGACATCGACCCGCCAGGTTGCTGTATCGATCACGACGCCGTAGTCGGCGGCGGCCTTGTCGGGCGACAGCAATTCGTTGCGCACGTCGCGCAGCACCGCGGCGGGATCGCGCTCGAGCGGATCGCCCCACCCGCCGGCGCCGGCGAGCACATGGCGAAACACGTCGCCGCGCCGGATCGTCATGGTGAATTTCGACGGCAGCACGCGGTTCTCGCCGTCCGGGTTCAAATAGTTCTCCGACGGCGCGCCGGGACTGCCGCCGTAGAGCCCGAACGGCCGATGGTCGCGCCGGTCCGAGCGCACCTGCAGCACCGCTTCCTCCTCGCGGAACCGATAGTCGCGCCGGAACGGCACGCCGCCGCGGAATTTCCCGGCGCCCGCGCGGTCGGGCACGAACTCGTAGGCGGTCAGCTCGATGGGATGCTCGGCCTCGGTCACCTCGATCGAGTGCGAGGCCATGTTGGCGAACATGTGCGAGTTGCCGTCGAGCCCGTCGGCCCACGGCCGCGCGCCCCAGGCGCCGCAGGTGAAGTCGACGTAGACGAACGGCTTCCGCCCTCTGTCGTAGCCCCCGATGCTGATCCCGGTATTGCCGCCGTCGCCCGCCGCCATCACCTTGTCGGGCAGCATCATGGCGAGCGCGCCGAACATGCAGTCGACCATGCGGAAACCGGTGAGGCCGCGCGCGGCGCAGGCCGCCGGCAGCACGCCGTTGCCCACGGTGCCGGGCGGGCAGATCACCTCGATCGCGCGAAATACGCCCTCGTTGTTGGGGATGCCCGGCGGCAGCACCGAGCGCACGCCGGTATAGGAGGCGGCCTTGGTGAAGGAGAGCGTGTTGTTGATGGCGCCCTTGACCTGCGGATTGGTGCCGGTCCAGTCGACCACCATGTGGTCGCCTTGCTTGCGGATGGTGACGAAGAGGCGGATCGGCTTGCCGTAGTCGATCCCGTCGTCGTCGATGAAGTCCTCAAAACTCCATTCGCCGTCGGGGAGTTCGGCGAGCGCGGCGCGGGTCAGCCGCTCGGCATAGTCGATCAGCTCGCGCAGCAGCGCCGTCGTCTCCCGCGCGCCGTACTTGGCGACGATTTCGGCGAAGCGCTGCTCGGCGATGTGGCAGGCGGCAAGCTGCGCGCGCAGATCGCCGAACACCTGCACGGGCAGGCGCACGTTGCGCTCGATGAAGGTCATGATGGTCTGGTTGAGCCGGCCGGCCTCGTAAAGCTTCATCGGCGCGATGCGCAGGCCCTCGGCGTAGATCTCGGTCGAGTCCGAGGCGTTCGATCCGGCAACGCGGCCGCCCACGTCGGAGTGATGGCAGACCGTGCAGGCGAAGGCGAGCCGGTCGCTGCCATGGAACAGCGGTTTGAAGATGAAAATGTCGGGCAGGTGCATGCCGCCGTCGAACGGATCGTTCATGATGAAGACGTCCCCGGGCCAGATGTCGCCGCGGAAGTGGCGCATGATGGATTCCATCGCGGTCGGCACCGAGCCGAGATGCCCCGGCAGGGTGAGGCCCTGCGCGGCGAGCTTGCCGTCCGCATCGGCGAAGCCTGTCGAGTAATCCATGTTGTCCTTGAGCACGCCGGAATAGGTCGTGCGGAACACGGTCAGCGCCATCTCGTCGGCGATGGAGAACACCGCGTTCTTGAACAGCTCGAAAACGATCGGATCGTGCGGCGCGGGCAAGGCCGATGTCCTGTGGAAGGGCGGGGGCAGGTGCCTGATGTTCACAGGAGCGCCGAGGGATTGGCAAGGGCCCGGAAAGTCGCGTCCCGGGCGCGGCGCAGCACGCAGTGCTGCGCCGCAGACCCGGGACCCACATCTTCGTGCAACTGGACCCCGGATCAGCGATGCACCACTCCGCTCCGCTGCGTGCTGCATCGCATCCGGGGCACGTCCGATGCCGTTGCCTCTACGGCAACAATTCTATCTCGCCGATGGTGACGTAGGTGCGCCCGCTCGACTTGTCGGCGCCCAGCGTGGTCACCGTCACCGTGACCGCGCCGCCGCTCCACAGATTCTCCGCTTTCTGCCGGGCCAGTATCTCGCCCACCGCGAAGGTGAACTCGTCCGCGCCGGACATGGAGTGACCGCCCTCGAGATCGATCATCGGGCCGCCCTCGCTCTTGTCCCACATGAAGAAGCTGAGCACGCCGACGTGGTAGGGGCTGTCGAGGGCGGGGGCCGTGCCTTCCGGCAGATTGAGAAAGACGTGCAGCGGCGCCGGCGGCCGGCTGATCAGCTTGACCTTGCTGAGCACGAGCGTCGCGCGCTCCTGCGCGGCGCGCGGCCCGGTGGCGCGCGCCGACGGCGGCCCGGGCGAAAGGGTCAGGCGCCCGCCGGCGCTGCCGACGGTCAGCCCGCTTCCCCGCGCCGCCGCGAGCTGCACCGGCGGAGACGCGCCGCGCGCCGCAGCCACCACGGGCCCCGCCGGCCGCGGCGGCAGCGAGTCGTATGCGTAACCCATCTCCTTCGTGCTCAGCTGCCCGGCCGTCGAGACCATCACCAGCTTGTTGGTCTCGTCGACGAACATGAACTTGCGGCCTTCCCAGGTGAACTGGCTCGGCTCGGTCGGCGTCGCGCCCCAATTGTAGACGCTGCCAGGCGCGGCCTGCCATGCCGCCCACAGCCGGTCGATCTGGCAGTGATGCACGAAGAAAATCGGGTCGCCCGCCGCAACCGGCACGTTCGACATGATGCCGCCGATGTTGTCGTGCACGTTGTCATGCGGTTGGACTTCCAGACGGCCGGTGAGGCCGAACGCGTAATATCTCGGATCGGGCGGCAG
This sequence comes from Xanthobacteraceae bacterium, assembly GCA_035636455.1. Taxonomy (GTDB): domain Bacteria; phylum Pseudomonadota; class Alphaproteobacteria; order Rhizobiales; family Xanthobacteraceae; genus AP-16. The sequence continues at coordinate 4,919 of DASPZC010000205.1, read as the reverse complement.
GACGAAGTTGGTATCGGACGGGAACAGGTCCATGGCCTGCAGCGCCGGGCCGTAGTCGGTCTGCGAGTACGGCATGTAGCCGCCCATGTTCATCGGAACGTTCTGGTTGCCGGTTCCCGCCGGATTGGCGAAGCCCAGTCCGCGCAGGTCTTCGTAGAGCGCGCTGTTCGAATCCTGGAAGGCAGCCGGCAGCTGCAGGGACGGCCCCTGGTCCGACGCGTAGTTCCAGTAGGGCAGCACGAAATCGTTCGCCCCGCTCATCAGCCGAACGATCTTCTCGAAATAGAAAACGTACCAGCGGTGCCAGGCCACGAACCACGGGCTGCCGTGCGGGCAGGTGCCCCAGCATTCCAGCGCGGCCTTCTTCCACGCGGCCTGCGGCGTGCCTTGCGCGGGATTGCTGTAGATCAGATCGACGCGCGCGCTCAGCCCGGCCGTGCCGTGGCGCAGCCCGTCGCTCTCCACCGGATGGAACGGATCCTTCGGGACGCCGTGGATATAGGACTGGAAGGTCCAGCTATGCGGCTGCGGCGGGATGTTGATGGCGGGGTCCTGCATCTTCTGGACCGCCTGGGCGTAGAGGCCGGCCATGCGCGTGCCCGCCGGCGAGGCGATGTCGGGCCGCACCGACGGGGTCTGGGCGCTCGCGCTGCGCGCCGGCACCAGCGCCGTGGCGCCCAGCGCCGCACCGAGCTTGAGCAGCGACCTGCGGCTGGTGCCGTGGCGGTTCGACGCGTCGGTCATGCGGGCCTCCGTTTCGTTGCGGTCTAAATATCCATAATTGCACTTTTAGTGTCGTAGGGGCCGACTGCAAAGCGGCGAATGCAGCAAGGCGTTCTCGGCTGCGCGCAAGTGGACCGCTGCATCGCTTCGGGACAACATCGCTTCGGGACAATCGCTTCGGGACAACTGTCGCCGCGACAGCGGTTGATGCTATACTGTTGGTTCTCTGAGTGGTTGCACCGGCGGACGGGCCGCGCTTGCGCGGCCCTGCCTTGCCTGACCTCGGGGGCGAACCATGCCGAAGCCCAACACTTTCGTCGCGGACGTGGTCGCATTGAGCCCGCCGCTTGACCGGCTGGCCGCTGAGCTGTTGCGCTCCGGCCCGATCTCGGTCCAATTCGCGCGCGACCAGGTCGTGCGCCTTGATCCGTCGGATTCACGTTCTGCAGATTATGCCGGCATTCTCGATGAGCTGCGCGCGGCGCGCCAGCCGGCCTACATCGAGTTCGATGGCACCACGCGCATGATCAGGCTCCTGCTCATTCCTTTGGTGAGCCGGGTGCTGAACATTGTCGAGGGCGACGACATCGCGGTCGAGCTCGAGCATTCCCATGCGCGGCATCTGCTCAAACGCGCGAACCCGTATTTCGGCGAGTTCCTTGGGATCCTGCGCGATGCGCAAGCCAAGCGCTCCTGGGTGGCGGTCACCGACGACAGGCACGAGGTCATCGACGCGCGGCCTCATGCTGCCCCGTCCGAGCAACTTCCGTCGGGACCGTCCGAACCGCGGCGTACCGGCCCCGAAAGACTGTGGTGGCGGCTGATCGATTGGCTGCGTTGCCTGTTGCTGTGCTTCCGCTGCGTGTCGGCGAAAAAGGCCAAGGACATGTTCGATCTTGTCGCGACGCAGACTTGCAACCCGGTAAGCGCGCCGGTGCCATGCATTCCCTTTCTTTATCCTGACAACGGCTGCTGGGCGCGCGCGCATGAAATGTGCCGCCTGATGATCGCAGCCGGCGCCCACCCCAGGAAGGTGTGGATCAGCGGCTTCCTCCACGTCAACACGCGGAATAATCCGCAATGCTATGTCGAATGGATCTGGCACGTGGCGCCGACCCTGTGCGTGCGGACCAGCCTGTTCGCAATTGAGGATAGGGTCATCGACCCTTCCCTGTTCACAAGCCCGGTCTCGAAGCAAACGTGGAAGAGCGTGCAAAGTGCGACCGCCACGCTTACAGATTCGGATTGGACGTTGTATCGGCGGCCAGCGGAGACCGACCCGGGGTACACCAAGACCAAGATTGATTTGCAGACCTATCGCACCGCCTTGAAGGTTCGTTCGGCGAACGACGGCCCGCCGCCTTACGCTAATTGCCCGTAGCGTGCGGCCCGGCAAAAATGCCGCATTGAGCGACGCAAGCACCGCAACCTCGACAGGCTCCTGCTCGATCCATATCTACGCCGTTCTGCGCCGCACCTCGGGCAGCACCGCGCGGCCGAGGAGGTCGATGCCGGCGAGGATGTCGTCCTGGCCCATGCCCGGCCAGCTCACCCGCATGGAAACGTGGGTGACGCCGGCGCGATGCTGCGCGACGAGAGCGTCGATCACCTGCGCCGGCGTGCCGACCGCGAAGCGGTTGGCGGCGAGCCGCCGCAACTGTTCCTCCGGCGTGCCGCTTTTGTTGGAGCTGGCACCGCCCAAACCCCACGACGCATAGGCCGCATACTTCTCCAGCAGATACGGGGCCACGCGGCGGTACGCCGTGTCCTCGTCGGGCGCGCAGGCGACCTCGTAGAGCCGGCAGATGTGCTCGCTCGGCGGCAGTTTTGCCGCGGCGCGCGTGGACTTGAACAGGGCCATCTGGGCCGGCAGCTCGTCGGCCTTGGGGGTCGGCACCACCAGCCAGCCGTCGGCGATCTTGGCCGCCCGCGCGATCGCCGCCTCGACCTGGGCGCCGATCAGGATCGGCGGGCGCCGCTTTTGCAGCGGGCCCGGCCGCACCGTCGCGTCGGCAAATTGCCAGTGGCGTCCGTTATGGGTGACGCGGTCCTCGGTCCACAGGCGCTTGATGATCTCGATCCCCTCCGTGAGCCGGCTCACCCGCTCGGCCATGGGCACGCGAAAAGCGGCGAACTCTTCCGCCCGATAGCCGAGGCCGACCCCGAGCAAAAATTTTCCGCCGGTCAGGAGGTCGAGGAAGGCGCCGACCTCGGCGATCTCCACCGGGTTGTGCAGCGGCAGCAGGACCAGGTTGGTGCCGATCGCAAGGCCCTCGGCCTCGATCGCGACGCGCTGCAAGAGCGGGAACTGCGGGTAGTAATGGAAGCCCGGCGTGAGGTGATGCTCGCCCGTCCAGATCGAATCGAAGCCGAGCGAGCGGATCAGCCGCGCCTGCTCCAATGTCTCGGCGAGCCGGCGCGCCGGATCGTCGCGCTCCGGGTGCTGCGAGTTGAGGAAAATGCCGAGTTTCATGCGAGGCTCCCGACGGCGGCCCACGCGGCCGATCGATCTTCGCTTCGACCGGAATGAAATTGCAAGGGCCGGGCGATTTGCGCTTAAATGGGCCATCCAGTGGGTCGCTGCCGCAGGGTGCCGAGACGCCCGGGGCAGCCGCGATAACAGCGAGGATGCTCGCGTGTCGACCGCCGGTCGGCGCGATCGAGACTGGGAGGAAACGATGCGCCTCAGCCACCGGGCGTCGCCGCGGGTTGCCGCCACGCGAACGGCCCTGCGCCTGCGTCTCACGTTCGCCTGTTTGCTGCTCGGCGTGTTCGGCGCGCTCGGCGCGACGCCCGCAAATGCCGGCGCGCCCGCGGGGCGGGCCGTCATGGCGTGGCACGTGACCATTGCGCCGAGCTGGTTCGATCCGTCCACCGCGCCGCCGCAGATCACGCCGTTCGGCATGCTCTACGCCGTCCACGACGCGCTCGTGCGTCCGTATCCCGGACACAAGATGGGCCCGAGCCTCGCGGAATCGTGGGAGGAGAGCGAGGACGGCAAGACCTACGAATTCAAGCTGCGGCCGGGATTGACCTTCCACAACGGCGATCCCGTGACCACGGAAGACGTGAAGTTCAGCTTCGAGCGTTACCGGGGCGCGGCGGCGAAGGTCCTGCACGACCACGTCGCGCAGGTGGAGATCGTCGATCCTCTGGTCGTGCGCTTTCATCTCACCGCGCCGTGGCCCGACTTCATGATGTTCTACGGCACGACCGCCAGCGCCTCCGGCCTCGTCGTGCCCAAGAAGTACCTCACGCAAGTCGGAGACGACGGCTTCAAGAAGCATCCGATCGGCGCCGGCCCCTACAAATTTGTCAGCCAGAAGCCGGGCATAGAAGTCGAGCTCGAGGCCTTCACCGGCTACTGGCGCCGCGTGCCGAGCGTGAAGACCCTGGTGATGAAGAGCGTCCCCGAAGCAACCACGCGCGCCGTCATGCTCAAGACCGGCGAGGCTGATATTTCCTACGTCCTCGACGGTCCCGACGCCGACGCGATCCGGAACAGCCCGGGCATGCAGGTGGTCGCCTCGAAACATGCGTCGATGTTCTGGATCGAATTCCCCGAGCAGTGGGATCCCAAGTCGCCCTGGCACGACGAGCGGTTGCGGCAGGCGGTGAACCTGGCGCTCGACCGCGAGCGGATCAACGAGGCGGCGTGCCTCGGCTTCTGCCCGCCCGCCGGCGTGATCGTTCCCCGCGTCATGGACTTCGCGCTGCAGGTCAAGGCGCCGCCCTACGATCCTCCGAAGGCGAAGCAGCTCCTCGCCGCCGCCGGATATCCGCGCGGGTTCGACGCCGGGGAATTCGCCGCGATCCCCGGCTTTCCGACCGTGGCCGAGGCGGTGGTGAACGATCTGAACGCGGTCGGCATCCGCGTCCGGCTGCGCCAGATGGAGCGCGCGGCGTTCTACGCCGCTTGGCAGGAGAAGAAGCTGCGCCCGCTGTTCATGACCGCAGTGGGGAATTCCGGCAACGCCGCCAGCCGCGTCGAGGAGTTCATGCGGTCCAAGGGCGCCTATGCCTATGGCGGCTATCCGGACATCGACGAGCTGTTCGAGCGGCAGGCGGGCGAGCGCGACCCCAAGCAGCGCGAGGCGCTGCTGTACAAGATCCAGCGGCTCACCATCGACCGGGTGATGTTCGCGCCGATCATGGACCTGCGTGCCCTGATGGGCGTCGGCCCGCGCATCGCCAAG